>NZ_JALRGW010000039.1:0-9577 GCF_023253315.1 Aestuarium sp. | reverse complement strand
CCGTCACACACCGTTCTTCGCGAACTACCGTCCGCAGTTCTACTTCCGTACGACTGACGTCACCGGTACCTGCATCCTGCCGGAAGGCACCGAGATGGTTATGCCTGGCGACAACCTGAAACTGTCGGCAGAGCTGATCGCACCGATCGCGATGGAAGAAGGCCTCCGCTTCGCGATCCGCGAAGGCGGCCGTACCGTTGGTTCGGGCGTTGTTTCCAAAATCCTCGCTTAATTCGCGATAGATTTTAAAATCACGAAGGGCCGTCCTGAAGAGGGCGGCCCTTTTCTTTTGCGTTCTGACTTGGTTTGGTTGGGGCAGACCTGAACAGAGGCGCACATGTCAGATACTCCCGTTCTATTTTCGCGCGTTTTGCAAGACGGCCAGTGGCTGGACCCGTCGGCAGATGAGACCATCGCGCAAGCCTTGCGGGAAGATCGACTGGCGTGGGCGCACATCGACGGGAAACACCCTGATGCGGCAGATTGGATATCCCACGAGTTGGACTATCTCGACCTGCAGGCCAGAGAGGCGTTGTTGGATGTCGATACTCGCCCTCGCGCAAAAACGTTAAGCGACGGGATGTTTGTGATCCTTCGGGGGATCAACTTTAACGAAGGTGAAGACCCCGAGGACATGGTGTCCGTCCGAATGTACATCGACGACCATCGGATTGTCACCGTTGCCCGAAAACGGGTGATGGCAATCGAGAAGCTTCAAGAGATGATGGAGCGGGGGCAGGGGCCAGCCACAGCGGGTGAGTTCCTTGTCCTTTTGGCAGAAGACCTCGTTGCTCGCATTTCCGAGTTTCAATCCGAACTCGACTCGACGGCGAATGACCTCGAATATCGGGTTATTCGGGAGAGGGGCGTGAACTTACGGCAGGACGTTGCCAACCTCCGCCTCCAAGTGATTGCTGCGCGGCGATATGTTGGGCCGCAACGAGATGCGCTCAAGACAATCACAGAATCGCCGTCCAAGGTGATTGATCACGACACGCGCCGTGAGATTGAGGAAGAGATGCTCAAAATGACGCGGGTGGCCGAAGATATGGACGAACTCCGTGATCAAGCTCTTGTGTTGCGTGAAGAATTGTCAGGCCAACTAAGCGATCAGGTGAATAGAAACACCTTTGTCCTATCGATGTTGTCAGCGGTTTTCTTACCGCTCGGGTTTTTGACGGGGCTATTTGGCGTGAATGTTGGCGGAATGCCGGGTGTAAGCAATGCTCATGCCTTTTTCCTCCTCTGCCTGTGGTGCGTCGGAATTTTCGTTCTTCAGATCAGCCTTTTAGGACTTTGGCGGTTGTTTACGCGCCATCGGAAGTGAAGGATTGTGACGAAAGGCAATTTGGGGCCTTGATTCCCCCTGTTGCCTGTTTTAATCACCGCCTCGGCCATAGGGGTATAGCTCAGCTGGTAGAGCGACGGTCTCCAAAACCGTAGGTCGCGGGTTCGAACCCTGCTGCCCCTGCCACTCCGGTCCTAGTTGGACCTAAGAGGAGTTTTTAGTGCCTCGACAGATCGAACTTTCCTTGCATCTCGGTCCGCACAAAACTGCGACGACGCATTTGCAGCGTTCGATCCTCAATCACCAAGAAGAGATTATTGCCGCTGGCGTTCGGGCCTATGGTCCAGATTATTTGCGTCAACGTGGTCGAAACATCCCTAATTTGTTTGGTTTGACCCGTTGGGGCGCGCGGCGTGCAGCGCGACGTGAGCCAATGGATCAGCTCAAGTTCTTGGCAAAGTCGGGTTGGCGCGTGTTGCTGTCCGAAGAGAACTTTCTGGGGCAGTTGCATCGCGATGATGGCACGTTGGCGTTGCCCGTTTACAGTGATGCTGCAGAACGTATTTCGGACCTCGCCTCAAACTTTCCAGGAGTGGCTGTGCGCGTGTTCCTTGCGGTCCGCCAGTCCGACACGTTTTTAGAATCGGCCTATTCGCAAACCCTCTTTGCTGGGAAGTTTCTGCCGCCTGATCAGTTTGTCGCGCAGCATCAGCCCGATCAGGTTGATTGGGCTCAGATGATGACGGCAATTTCGGCGATTCCCAACGTGTCGCTGCATGTGTGGCGCTATGAGGACTACCATCAGGTCTTTCCGACGCTGATGAAACGGATGTTGCGCTGGAAGCTAGGTGGAACGGTCAAACCGTTTGGGCGTACATTGCACGCGGGTCTTTCTGCTCAAGCGGTTGAACAGGTCATGGCTTGGGCACAGGAGGGGCGCGAGGGTGCATTGGCGATGGACGCACGCAAGATGTTACCCGTTGGGCCTGATCGCCCACGGTTCACTCTATATGATCAGGCGGTAAAGGACGCGGCTGCTTTGGATTATCAGAGGCAGTTCGACACCATTTGTCAGTTGCCCGACATTGATGTGATCCGTCCTGCCTGAGGTGCCGCTTAAGGCAAGGGTTGAATTGCCCGTCTGAACTGCGTAAATGCGGCCCGTAACGCAGAGGATACATCATGGCACGGACTAACCCCGTTCAATTCATCCAGCAGACCCGCGCAGAGATTGCGAAAGTGGTTTGGCCGACCCGCCGCGAAGTCGTGCTGACGACTGTAATGGTCTTTGTGATGACCGTGCTTTTGGCGCTGTTCTTCTCCGCAACGGACATGCTGATCCGTTTCGGTTTGTACGATTTGATCCTCAATCGTTAATTCGCCCATCAGCGAAAATCGGCTAACCCCCCTTGTAATCATAGGGTTACGGCGGTAATAGCCACAAACTCCGGATGGGCGTGCGGCGAATCGTGTTGCGCGCCGATTTTCTTTTGTCCGGGAATGGTAGCGTAAGCTGCTGTGTTACAATGGAATTTACGGCCTAAGCGGGCCCAGTACGGCGAGGTGTCGGAGACATGGCGAAACGGTGGTATTCGGTAAGTGTGCTCTCGAACTTCGAGAAGAAGATCGCCGAGCAGATCCGTGCCAAGGTTGAAGAGCAGGGTCTTGAGGCCCAAATCGATGAAGTTCTGGTCCCGACTGAAGAGGTGATCGAAGTTCGTCGCGGTAAGAAAGTGACCACTGAGCGCCGGTTTATGCCGGGTTACGTTCTGGTTCACATGGAAATGTCTGATGAGGGGTATCACCTCGTCAACTCGATCAACCGGGTAACTGGTTTCCTTGGTCCTCAGGGCCGCCCGATGCCGATGCGCGATGCAGAAGTTCAGGCGATCCTTGGCCGCGTTGAAGAAGGTCAAGAAGCGCCGCGCGTCGAGATCAGCTTCGAGGTGGGTGAGAAGGTCAAGGTTAACGACGGTCCGTTCGAAGACTTCGACGGCATGGTCGAGGAAGTAGATGAGATCAGCCAGCGCCTGAAGGTGACGGTTTCGATCTTCGGCCGCGCTACGCCGGTCGAACTGGAATTTACTCAGGTTACTAAACAGTACTGAGTTTATCACGTGGGAGGCTGAGCGAGCGCGCTCGTAAAGCTGGACCACACAACGATTAACCTGACGCACGCGTGCGGAGGGTGTTGGAAAAAGGAGAGGCCAATGGCCAAGAAAGTAATGGGTCAGCTGAAGCTGCAGGTTCCTGCAGGTAAAGCAAACCCTTCCCCGCCCGTAGGTCCTGCGCTGGGTCAGCGCGGCATCAACATTATGGAATTCACGAAGGCCTTCAACGCGAAGACCGCTGACATGGAGCCGGGCGCTCCGTGCCCGACCGTGATCACCTACTACCAAGACAAATCCTTCACCTTTGAGATCAAGACGCCGCCGGCATCTTACTACCTCAAAAAAGCTGCTAAGCTTCAGTCGGGTTCCAAAACCCCTGGTAAAGCAGTTGCAGGTTCTGTCACCGTTGCTCAGGTGAAAGAAATCGCAGAGGCCAAAATGAAGGACCTCAACGCAAACTCGATCGAAGCCGCGATGCAGATTATTCTGGGTTCGGCTCGCTCCATGGGCATCGAGGTGAAGTAAGATGGCTGGTAAGCGTATCACAGCAGCACGCGCTGCATTCGAAGGCAAAGAGAACCTGAAGGTAGCTGACGCTATCGCTCTGGTTAAATCTAACGCTTCTGCCAAATTCGACGAAACCGTTGAGATTGCGCTGAACCTCGGTGTTGACCCGCGTCACGCCGACCAGATGGTTCGTGGCACTGTCAACCTGCCGAACGGCACAGGTAAAACTGTTCGCGTTGCTGTTTTTGCTCGTGGCGACAAAGCTGAAGAAGCTAAAGCTGCTGGTGCAGACATCGTTGGCGCAGAAGACCTGATGGAAATCGTGCAGGGCGGCAAAATCGAGTTCGAACGTTGCATCGCAACTCCGGACATGATGCCGATCGTTGGTCGTCTGGGTAAAGTACTCGGTCCGCGCAACCTGATGCCGAACCCGAAAATCGGCACTGTGACCATGGACGTTGCTGAAGCTGTTAAAGCAGCTAAAGGCGGTCAGGTTCAGTTCAAAGTTGAAAAAGCTGGCGTTATCCACGCTGGTATCGGCAAAGCTTCCTTCGACGCGAAAGCACTCGAAGAGAACCTGCTTGCTTTCGTTGACGCTGTTCAGAAAGCAAAACCGACCGGTGCTAAAGGCGCATACATGAAAAAAGTCTCGATCAGCTCCACAATGGGCCCGGGCGTTTCTGTAAGCGTTGAATCCGCGACTGGTAACTAAGAATTTTTACCGCTTCGGCGGTGAAATGGCAGGGCTGTAACGGCCCTGTCCTGTCCGAGACGGAGGGTTGGGGTTGCCCCAATAATTCCTTCCTGAGATGGGAAACGAGATAAATTTCCGTTCGCTTACAGAACGGGCGATTTGGCTCGGGACCCTGAAACGGACCCGAACGGCCCTCGACTTTCGGGGGTCAACTTGAGCCGGGGGAAACCCCAAACTTGGAGTGAAACTGTGGATAGAGCACAAAAAGAGAAGCTGGTCGAAGAGCTCGGCCAAATCTTTGAAAGCTCTGGCGTCGTAGTGGTTGCCCACTACGAAGGCATGACAGTTGCTGAAATGCAGGACCTGCGCGCTCAAATGCGTGAAGCGGGCGGTTCCGTACGCGTTGCCAAGAACAAGCTCGCCAAAATCGCCCTTGAAGGTAAGCCTTGCGCAAGCATCGCAAACTACCTGACGGGCATGACCGTGTTGTCTTACTCGGAAGACCCTGTGGCAGCTGCCAAAGTGGTCGACAAGTTCGCTAAAGCTAACGACAAGCTCGTTATCCTTGGCGGTGCTATGGGTGAGAACGCACTGGATGTCGCCGGCGTTAAAGCCGTCGCACAAATGCCGTCCCGTGAAGAGCTTATTGCTTCGATCGTTGGCTGCATCGGTGCGCCTGCTTCGAACATCGCTGGTGCCATTGGCGCGCCTGCATCGAACATCGCGAGCATTCTTTCGACTATCGAAGAGAAAGCTGCATAAGCAACCAATTGCCCTCGTAGGGATTAATCATCTCGCGTTGGAACACACTTAAATCGAACGGAAAGCATAAAATGGCTGATCTGAAAAAACTTGCTGAAGAGATCGTTGGTCTGACCCTTCTCGAAGCACAAGAACTGAAAACCATCCTCAAAGACGAGTACGGCATCGAGCCTGCTGCTGGTGGCGCTGTAATGGTTGCTGGCCCGGCTGCTGGTGGCGAAGCTGCTGCTGAAGAAAAAACTGAGTTCGACGTCATCCTGAAAGACGCTGGCGCTCAGAAAATCAACGTCATCAAAGAAGTTCGCGGCATCACTGGTCTCGGCCTGAAAGAAGCTAAAGACCTCGTTGAGGCTGGCGGCAAAGTCAAAGAAGGCGCTTCGAAAGCAGAAGCAGAAGACATCAAAGCGAAGCTGGAAGCAGCTGGCGCGAAAATCGAACTGGCCTAATCGCCTGTTCTCGGCCCCTAGGGTCGTGCAAATTCGGCTGGATCCGCGATATCGCGGGTCCAGCCAAACCTGTCTTAGCGGAACGTTAAACTAGAAAACGCTCTCCTCAGGTAGGTTCCACAGTCGGGAGGCCCCCCTTGGGACGGGGGCCAGGAATAGACAGGAACAACCTTCTCAATGGGGAAATGTCGCGGCCCCGGCGACATGGACCCGCAGAGATCGAAAGGTGACACAGCACATGGCTCAGACCTTCCTTGGCCAGAAACGCCTGCGTAAGTACTACGGTAAGATTAACGAAGTTCTTCAAATGCCGAACCTCATTGAGGTTCAGAAATCGTCTTATGACCTGTTCTTGCGGTCTGGCGATGCCGATATGCCGCTCGACGGCGAAGGCATTAAAGGCGTTTTCCAATCGGTATTCCCGATTAAAGACTTCAACGAAACGGCAGTTCTTGAGTTCGTAAAGTACGAACTTGAAAAGCCGAAGTTCGACGTCGAAGAATGTATGCAGCGCGACCTGACTTACGCAGCACCGCTCAAGGTGACCCTGCGTTTGATCGTATTTGATGTCGACGAAGACACAGGTGCGAAGTCGGTTAAAGACATCAAAGAACAAGACGTGTTCATGGGCGATATGCCTTTGATGACCACCAACGGCACCTTCGTCGTTAACGGTACTGAGCGTGTTATCGTTTCCCAGATGCACCGTTCGCCGGGCGTATTCTTTGACCACGACAAAGGCAAAACCCACTCGTCGGGTAAGCTGCTGTTCGCATGCCGTATCATCCCATACCGTGGTTCGTGGCTCGACTTCGAATTCGACGCAAAAGACCTCGTCTTTGCGCGCATCGACCGTCGCCGCAAACTTCCGGTCACGACTCTTCTCTATGCTCTCGGCATGGATCAAGAGGCGATCATGGATGCATACTACAACACTGTTGAATTCTCGCTCGACAAGAAGTCCAACGGCTGGGTCACGAAGTTCTTCCCAGAACGTGTGCGTGGCACCCGTCCAACCTATGACCTGATCGACGCTGCAACGGGTGAAGTGATCTGCAAAGCAGGCGACAAAATCACTCCGCGTGCTGTGAAGAAACTGATCGACGAAGGTTCGGTTAAGAACCTGCTCGTTCCGTTCAACCACATCGTCGGCAAGTTCGTCGCAAAAGACATCATCAACGAAGAGACAGGGGCGATCTACGTTGAAGCTGGTGACGAGCTGACGCTCGAGATGGACAAAGACGGCGAAGTTATCGGCGGCACCGTGCGCGAGCTTCTCGACGCTGGCATCACCGATATTCCGGTTCTCGACATCGATAACATCAACGTTGGTGCATACATCCGTAACACCATGGCAAGCGATAAGAACATGAACCGCGACGGCGCGCTCATGGATATCTACCGGGTCATGCGTCCGGGTGAACCGCCGACCGTTGAATCCGCATCGGCTCTGTTCGATTCCCTGTTCTTCGATAGCGAACGCTATGATCTCTCGGCCGTTGGTCGCGTGAAAATGAACATGCGTCTGGCTCTCGATGCAGAAGACACACAGCGCACCCTGCGTAACGAAGATATCGTTTCGTGCATCAAAGCGCTTGTCGAATTGCGTGATGGCAAGGGCGAAGTTGACGACATCGACCACCTCGGCAACCGTCGTGTTCGTTCCGTTGGCGAGCTGATGGAAAACCAATACCGCGTTGGCCTGCTCCGCATGGAGCGCGCGATCAAAGAACGTATGTCGTCTGTCGAAATCGACACCGTCATGCCGCAAGACCTAATCAACGCGAAACCGGCAGCGGCTGCTGTTCGTGAATTCTTCGGCTCTTCGCAGCTGTCGCAGTTCATGGACCAAACCAACCCGCTGTCCGAAGTGACCCACAAGCGTCGTCTTTCGGCTCTCGGGCCGGGCGGTCTGACCCGTGAACGCGCTGGCTTTGAGGTTCGCGACGTTCACCCGACCCACTACGGTCGTATGTGTCCGATTGAAACGCCGGAAGGTCCGAACATTGGTCTGATCAACTCGCTGGCAACCTTTGCTCGCGTGAACAAATACGGCTTCATCGAAACACCGTACCGCAAGGTCATCGAAGGCAAAGTAACTGACCAAGTCAGCTACATGTCGGCGACTGAAGAAATGCGCCACACTGTTGCGCAGGCGAACGCTACGCTCGATGAGAATGGCAACCTGATCAACGAATTCGTTTCGACTCGTCAGTCGGGCGAATACACGCTGGCTCCAAAAGAGAGCGTGGACCTGATCGACGTTTCGCCGAAACAGCTCGTTTCGGTCGCTGCGGCGCTCATCCCGTTCCTCGAAAACGACGACGCTAACCGCGCTCTCATGGGCTCGAACATGCAACGTCAGGCAGTTCCGCTCCTGCAGGCTGAAGCCCCGCTGGTCGGCACCGGTATGGAAGAAAAAGTTGCGATCGACTCTGGCGCTGCGATCACTGCACGCCGCGCAGGTATCATCGACCAGGTCGATGCGACCCGTGTTGTTATCCGCGCAACCGAAGACCTCGAAGTTGGTGATCCAGGCGTTGACATCTATCGTCTCCGCAAGTTCCAGCGTTCGAACCAGAACACCTGCATCAACCAGCGTCCGTTGGTGAAAGTGGGCGACAAAGTTGGCAAAGGCGAAGTTATCGCTGACGGCCCGTCGACCGATATGGGTGAACTGGCTCTGGGTAAGAACGTGATCGTCGCGTTCATGCCGTGGAATGGTTACAACTACGAAGACTCCATCCTGATCTCTGAGCGCATCGTTAAAGACGACGTGTTCACCTCGGTTCACATCGAAGAATACGAAGTTGCGGCACGCGATACGAAGCTCGGGCCGGAAGAAATCACTCGCGACATCCCGAACGTCGGTGAAGAAGCGCTGCGCAACCTCGACGAGGCTGGCATCGTGTACATCGGCGCTGAGGTTGGACCAGGCGATATTCTCGTTGGTAAAATCACACCGAAGGGCGAAAGCCCGATGACGCCGGAAGAAAAACTCCTCCGCGCTATCTTTGGTGAGAAAGCGTCTGACGTCCGTGATACCTCGCTGCGTCTTGCACCGGGTGACTACGGTACTGTTGTTGAAGTTCGTGTATTCAACCGCCACGGCGTTGAAAAAGACGAACGTGCTCTGCAGATCGAGCGCGAAGAGGTCGAAAGCCTCGCTCGCGACCGTGACGACGAGCTCGGCATTCTGGACCGCAACATCTACGCTCGTCTTAAGGACATGATCCTTGGTCAGGAAGCTGTGAAAGGCCCGAAAGGCTTTAAGGCGAACTCTATCGTAACCGAAGAGTCGCTGTCTGAGCTGAGCCGTGGCCAGTGGTGGCAGATTGCTCTGAAGGACGAAGACACTGCAAAGATCGTCGAAGCCCTGAACGAGCAGTACGAAGCTCAGAAGCGCCAGCTTGACGCACGTTTCGAAGACAAGGTCGAAAAAGTCCGCCGTGGCGACGACCTGCCGCCGGGCGTGATGAAAATGGTCAAAGTCTTCATCGCGGTTAAGCGTAAGCTTCAGCCGGGCGATAAGATGGCAGGCCGTCACGGGAACAAAGGTGTTATTTCGAAGGTTGTTCCTATCGAAGACATGCCGTTCCTCGCTGATGGTACTCCGGTAGACTTCGTGCTGAACCCGCTGGGCGTTCCGTCGCGTATGAACGTTGGTCAGATTCTTGAAACCCACATGGGTTGGGCATCGCGTGGTCTGGGTCTCCAGATCGACGAGGCTCTGCAAGAATACCGTCGTTCGGGCGATATGACCCCAGTT
>NZ_JALRGW010000038.1:0-11022 GCF_023253315.1 Aestuarium sp. | reverse complement strand
AGCCGATGGTCAAAAGACGCTGATAGAGCTTGTAGGCGGCCTCGTTGCTGGCGTCTGGGTCAAGGCGCTGAATGGGGTCAATGTGATCCTGGCTAAAGTGAGATTTGAACCCCTCTTCCTCGTCCAGTCGGACCATCGCGGCGCGGGACGTGAGGTAGGATTGCACGGCAATCGCATCTGCCTGAGTGGCGAGGGACGTGCCTTGGAACAAACCAGAGAGGCCTCCAGCGGCACCGCCCGCGGGCTGGGACTGCTGAATGACGAACTCGGACTTTGTCGCATACATCGGGGTCGCGATGACAAAGTAGTAATAGCCCGCAAGCAAGGTCGGTAGCAGCACGAACACCGCGAGGCGCGAGAAGAGCGAAATCAAACGCTGACGGCGACGGCGAATGAGGTCCTGTTGGATGCGCATGATCTCGCTCGCGCGACGTTCTGCGGCGGCGGCAGGATCAGGTGCGGCGAGAGTGCGGCCCTGTTGGATCGTTTGGGGCAATTGCATCTTGCCACCCGCTGCGAGCGCGGTGCCTGTTGGCGGGGTTGTGCCACCACCATTGCCGCCGCTGCTCGGCGCGACGAGTTCAAGGATGCTTGACCGTTCAAAGGGATCAATGCCGTTTTGGCGCAATTGGCGGACGGCATCGAAATCGGAGGTTACGGCAAGGCCGTGTTTCTGCGCCACGCGGCGCGCCATGCGCAACTGACGACCTGTGAGGCCCTCTTTGCGGATCGCGTCAATTTCAGCTTCGGCAGAGGCGACAGCGGGGCTGTCGATATTGGCGTCAACGGGCGGCGTCGGCTGATCCTGTGCCTGATCTGGTTGCGGTGCGCGCGCCTGTTGAGGGCGCTGGACCTGAGGACGCGGCTGTGGCTGCTGCGGTGGCGTTGGGCGGGCCGCTTGCGGTTTGTCGTCGGTTGCCTTCGGATCGGTCGTCCGTAGGCGGAATTTACTGGCCTTGGGTTTCATAGTCATAAAGCTGTTTTGCCTCTTCCAAGGTATCGAACATATGTAGGTGACCGTCCATCAAGACGGCTGCCGATTTGGCGAACCGCTCTAGCGTGGCGGCTTGGTGGGACACGATGACCACCGTTGTTGTTTCCAACCGTTCTCTTAATATTTCGCCCGCTTTGCGGTTAAATTCTTGGTCGGTTGTCGAGGGCATACCTTCGTCGATCAGATACATATCAAAATCGAGCGCCAACATCAGCGCAAAAGACAACCGTGCGCGCATACCTTGGCTGTAGGTGCCGACGGGCATGTCGAAGTATTCTTTGATATCGCAGAGCCAGCGGCAGAAGGCTTCGATGTAGTCAGGGTCGAGCCCGTAGAGACGTGCGATGTAGCGGGTGTTCTCTTTGCCAGTGTGGCGCGTGACGAGGCCGCCCATAAAGCCCAGCGGGAATGAAATCCGACATTTGCGGTGGATTTCGCCCTCATCGGGTTTTTCCAAGCCGGACATCATGTTGATAAGCGTGGTTTTACCCGTGCCGTTCGGTGCCAAAATGCCAAGAGAGTTGCCGAGTTCCACGCGAAACGACGCGCGATCAAGGATCACCTTGCGCTGTTTTCCGGTCCAAAAGGACTTGCTCACGTTTACGAATTCAAGCATCGCGATCCGCTCTGCCCTGCTCGGGCGCCCATTGTTGGGTCATGGTTGTGCCAAACTGTTTGGCAATTTTCCCCTCATTATGTCGGATCGGAGAGGAAAAATACAATGATTTCGCGGCCCGCCTCAAATTGTGAAGGCGGGCCGCGATGAGGTTAGTTTACTTTCTGAACGCGGGTCAGTTTGCCAGCGACGATCGAAATTGCGGCAGCAAAGAAGCTGAACAGCGCGCCCATCTTCGCGGCGTCCTGAACTGGGCCAGCATCGAAGGCAACCGAGGCCACGAAGAGAGCTACAGTAAAGCCAATTGCAGCCACACAGCCGATGACAAACAGATCGATGATCCGCATGCCTTCGGGCAAGCCAAGGCGAAGCGGTTTCGCCGCAATCCAGCCCATGATCATCACGCCGAGGGGTTTGCCGATCAGCAGACCAGCAAGCACGAGCCAAGTCGGTTCAGAGATCGATTTGAACTCTACACCAGCGTTCAAGAGGCCGAAGAACAGCAGGATGATTTCAACCGGATACTTCAACGCGTGTTCGATGTCGTTGAGCAGGTCATGCAGGTGGGTTTCGGCTTCGGAGAAGATACCAAAAGCGCGGTCCGCATGAGGAATGGTCGGAACGATTGGCAGGAGGCCAAGCGCAGGGTGGATGCCCGACTCTTGGAAACCATACCAGCTAAGTGCCGCCGCAATCGCGTAGGGCCAGAACGAGAGTTTTTTGCGCACCCAAGTGGAGTTCGGGCGGGCTTGATTGCCGCGGTCCAGATAGCGCGGCAGCCAGTTTGCGAGGACAAAGACCGCGATGGCAGCGCCGAACGAGAGCAGCAGCCAAACCGGAGCCAGATCGCCCGATGGGTAGAAGATCGCGAGGATCAACAGGCCAACCGCATCGTCCGCGATTGCCAAAAGAAGCAGGAAGCGAACCGCAGGGTGGCCAGCGCCGAACACCAGGCGGCCAACGAGGTACGAAAACGCGATGTCGGTTGCGGTTGGGATCGCCCAACCTTTGGACACGGCATCATAGGTTTCAGAGCCGAGGAATGCTGCGAGGCCGAGGTAAACAGCCACCGGACCAAGCACGCCGCCAGCGGTCGCGATCAGCGGAGTTGCCGCTTTTTTACCACGCAGCGAGCCGTTTTCGAGAATGATTGCTTCCCAGACTTCCTTTGCCGCGATGGCAAAGAACAGCGCCATAAGCACGTCATTGACCAAGTAGTGGAGTGTCAGTGTGCGTGTGACATGGCCGTGGCCGTCATCATGCAGGTGACCGATGAAGAAGTCGTCGATGAGGACGAATTCGACAAAATGGTGATAGCTTTCGGGGTTCGTGTTCGCCCATGCGAGAGCGGCAAGCGCCCCGATGATTAGCAGGAGCGAGTATTGCGTAAGAAAGTTCCAGACGCGGTACATGCAGCTTTCCTCGTTATTTAGATGACGTGCGATTACCGTAACTTGACGTCAATCACAACGATGCGGTGTAGCTCTATACCGCCTTTGGCCCCCGTTGTGTCCATTTGCGCTAAGGCTTTTCGGCAAATTCGAGCAATTGCGGCCATAATGGTGAAAATTATCGGTTTGCCTAGTTTGTATCGTGGAATTTGCCCTATTCGCCGCAGCCGACCCTTGCCCTTGGGCACGTGGCACAATAGGCCAAAACCCGAGATGCGGACCGCAAACTGACGAGGTGTTCCATGATGACAGAGCTAGATACTGCCCACGCGGCGATGGATGCCGATCCCGACAATGATGCGGCGCGTTTGCGGTTTTACGAACGCCTTGCCGATACCGAGATGTTCCTTTTGCTGGCGTCAGAGCCCGAGGGCGATGACGATATTAACCCTGAAGTAATCGAAGCCGACGATGTGCAATATGTCCTCGTCTTTGATCGCGAAGAACGCCTTGCTGATTTCGCCGAGCGTGCTGCGAGCTATGCGGCTGTGTCGGGGCGCGGCCTTGCGCAGATGTTGGTCGGGCAGGGCGTCGGCATGGGGGTGAACCTTGGTCAGCCGTCGTCGATCCTGATCCCACCTGCGGCGATCGACTGGCTGATCGAAACGCTGGGCAATGCACCAGAAGAAGCTCAAGCGCGTCCTGTTGAAATCACCGCTCCCAAAGGGTTGCCCGAGTCTGTCGTGACAGGTTTGGATCGTAAGCTCGCCACGGCAGGTGGATTGGCCGAGGTCGCGTATCTTTCGGGCGTGACCTATGACACCGGCGCACGTGGTCATATCCTGACTTATGTGGGCGCTGTCGAAGGTGCAGAACCTGCCTTGGCCCGAGCCGTTGCCGAAGCGCTGACGTTTTCGGGCGTGGACGCTGGTATGATCGACGTGACCTTTGTGCCTGCGGATAGCGATTTCGTCACGCGACTGGAACGCGTTGGCCTGCGGTTTGACTTACCGAAACCAGAGGTTCCACAAGCGATACCCGGTTCTAACCCTGGAATGGACCCCGCGCGTCCGCCAAAGCTGCGTTAATAGCCGCGGGTCCGATCCACGAGGTTCAGTAGCGGCTCGCCTGCTTCGGCACGGCGCAGATTTTCCGCGATTTGTTCAACAGCCGTTTCGGGCCGCGTTTCGCTAGCGATATGGGGCGTCACCGTCACATTGGGGTGCGCCCAATAGGCGTGATCTGCGGGGAGCGGTTCGACACGGAACACATCCAACGTGGCGTGTCCGATTTGCCCAGAATTGAGTGCGGCCAGTAGCGCGTCGTCGTCGATCAGCGCCCCCCGACCGGGATTGATCACAAAGGCGCCTTTGGCCATTGCGGCCAGTGCGTCCGCGTTCAGGATGTTTTCGGTTTGCGATGTGAGAGGCAGCAGGAGAACCGCGATCTGCGCGTCCTTGAGTGCCTCAGCGGGTGACCCCGATAGGCAGCGTACACCGTCGATGGATTTTGGTGTTCTGCTCCATCCTGTGACGGGAAACCCAAGCTGCACCAATGCCGTAGCGCAAGCTGCACCTAGTTCACCTAGGCCAAGAATCGTGACAGGCCGATCCTTTGACAGCGGCGGTGCTAGGGGCGCCCATTCGCCTTTTTGGTTTTTGATCTGCTGATCCATACCCAGATGGTGACGCAAAACATGGCCCGTTACCCATTCGACCATGCCTTGGGTCAATCCAGTATCGACCAATCGGCACAACGGCTGAGACAGGGTGGCATTGGGGGCGATTGTTTCGACGCCTGCCCAAAGGCTCAGCACAGCTTTGCAGCGGGTGAAGGGCGTAAAGTCAGTCAGCGTCGGGTTGGGTGCGAAGATAATGTAGTCGACCTGTTCGGCGGGAATATCCGTGCCAAGGTTGATATCGACCCCTTTGGTCGCGCAGGCCTCGATCAGCAGATCGCGATAGGTATCCCAAAGCTGCGGACGAGCGGAAAAGAGAACGTTGATCATTATCTTGCTTTATGGACGTGCGCGCTTTGGATGAGGCCGAAACCGACCAAGAGTACCAACATTGCCGAACCACCGTAGCTGACCATCGGCAAAGGCACACCTACGACCGGCGCCATTCCCATGACCATCGACATATTCACCGCGAAATAAAGGAAGAACGTCATCGTGATGCCCAAGGTCAGCAATGATCCGAACCTGTCGCGGTTTTGAAGGGCCGAGAAAATGCAGATCAATATCAGCGCAACGTAGAGGGCTAAGAGGGTCGTCGCCCCGATGAAGCCAAACTCTTCGGCCAAGGTGGTAAAGATAAAGTCGGTATGCTTTTCGGGCAGGAAGTTCAGGCGCGATTGTGTGCCTTGCATAAACCCGCGTCCTGTCCACCCACCCGAGCCAAGCGCAATCTTTGCCTGAGTGATGTGATAGCCAGCGCCGAGCGGGTCACTTGCTGGGTCGAGGAAAGTCTCAATTCGGCGGTATTGGTAGTCTTTCAACAATTGCCAAGACTGCCCTTTGGACACCATTACTGCCCATACGACGCCGACCCCACTCGCAATAACGCCTGCGAAATAGGCCCAGTGGACGCCCGCAAGGAACATGATCGTGCCTCCGCCAATCATCACCAATAGCGCAGTCCCAAGGTCTGGCTGTTTCAGTACCAGCGCCGTGGGGATCATGATGATCATCACGGGTATAAAGACCCAGAGCGGGTGGGATTTGCGGTTCAGTGGCAGCCAGTCGTAATAGGAAGCGAGGAACATCACGACGGTGATCTTTGCCAGTTCCGACGGTTGAAGCACCATAAAGCCGAGGTTGATCCAGCGCTGGGCCCCCATGCGGACTTCGCCGAATAGTTCAACTGCGATCAAGAGAAGGACAGAAACGATATAGCCGACCGCAGAGACGTTTCGCCAAAACCAGATCGGGATCATTGCGATCCCCAACATCACCGCCATACCCAAGGCAAAGCGTTTCAGTTGCGGTTCGAGCCATGGATTTATGGAACCGCCAGCGACGGAATAAAGCATGATAAAGCCCGCGCTTGAGATTGCGCAGAGCAACAGAATGATCGGCCAGTTTAGAAAGAGGAGCTTTCTGAACCCCGTCGGAACCGATTTGACGTTATATTCGAGGTAGCTCATGTCAGGCCCTATCGTTGCCTTGAATGGCCCCAGGTTGAACGCGGTTTTGGATGGCGCGTTGCTGTTCCGAAATGCGACCTCGCACGTTTGACGGATACGCCTCTAATGGGGGCTGCCCTTCGTAGAGGGCTTGCAGCATCACATCCCGCGCAATTGGTGCAGCGGCAGTAGACCCGCCGCCACCGTGTTCGACAACGACCGCAACCGCGTATTTGGGATCATCCACGGGGGCAAAGCCCACAAACAACGCGTGGTCGCGGCGTTCCCACGGTAGGTCGGCGTTGCTCGTCACGCCACGCGCACGTTCTTCTGCGGTGATGCGGCGCACCTGACTTGTGCCTGTCTTTCCGCCCATGCGTTGATCGGACACGTTGATCCGCGACCCATAGGCCGTGCCGCGGTTGTTGTTTGAAACCGCATCCATCGCAGCGCGAATACGGCGGAGGTAGTTTTCGTTGAGGCCAATGGTGTCGTCGCTCTGCTTTGGCGTCTCGACACCGTCTATCGTGTGGATCAGGCGCGGTGTGATGGTGCGTCCTGTCGCAATCCGTGCGGACATGATCGCCAGCTGGAGCGGCGAGGCGAGGACATAGCCCTGACCGATCGACGCGTTGACCGTGTCGCCGATTCGCCAATCCTCACCGCGAACGGTGGCTTTCCATTCTTTGTCAGGAGCAAGCCCTTCAGCCACTGCCGACAAGGGGAGGTCATGACGAACGCCGAGGCCAAACCGCCGTGCCATCGCCGAAATCTTATCAATGCCGACGCGCTGTGAGATCTCGTAATAGTAGCAGTCACAGGACTGTTTGAGGCTGTCATGTAAGTTGACGTTGCCGTGCCCGCCACTTTTCCAGCAGTGGAAACGGGTGCCAGAGACTTCGGTGTAGCCACGGCAAAGGATCGTTTCTTCGGGGTCCAACACGCCGTCTTCAAGTGCTGCAAGCGCGGTGATCATCTTGAACGTGGAACCTGGAGGGTAGGTGCCCTGCACGGCTTTGGCGGCGAGGGGGCGGAACGGATTTTCGTTCAACGCATTCCATTCGGCCACAGAGATACCGCGCACAAAAAGGTTCGGATCGAACGATGGCGATGACACGACCGCGCGCAGATCACCGTTTTCAAGGTCGATGACCACGGCACCTGCGGATTCACCTTCAAGGCGCGCTTCGACGTAGGTTTGCAAGGCGCTGTCGATGGTCAACTGAAGGTCCGCACCGGGCTGCCCCTCTTCACGCGACAGTTCACGCATGACACGGCCAATGGCATTCACCTCGATTTGGCGGGTGCCAGCCGATCCACGCAGGACTTCTTCCATCTTGGCTTCGACGCCCGTTTTACCGATTTGGAATTTGGGGATCTGGAGGAGAGGATCGGGGTTTTCGATGCGGCTGAGGTCGTAATCCGAAACGGGACCCACGTAGCCAATCACATGGGCGAGGTCAGCGCCTTGGGAATAATAGCGGCTCAGGCCAACCTCGGTCGTAACACCGGGCAGGGCAGGGGCGTTTACGGTGACGCGTGTGATATCGTCCCACGTCAGGCGGTCCGCAATGGTGACGGGCACAAAGGCAGATCGGTTGCTCATCTCTTTGAGAGCTTCCGCACGCGCAGTGTCGGACAATGGGATGAGCTGCGATAGACGGTCGAGCACCTCTTCGACGTCGCCCGCATCCTCGCGGGTCATCGTGATGCGGTAGTTCTGTTCGTTCCCAGCGAGCAACACGCCATGGCGGTCATAGATCAAACCGCGAGCAGGCGGTAAGAGCTTGATGTTAATTCGGTTTTCATCGGCCAGGAGGCGGAATGTCTCTGCCTGTTCGACCTGCATCGACCGTAGTTTCAACGCCAACAGACCCGCTGTCGCAAGCTGCAACCCACCCACGACCAAAGTGCGGCGGCCAATGCCCCGCTGGCTTTGTGCAGTGTCCTTTGGTGGGCGTTTCACAGGCGTCTCCCCAGATCGTCAACTTCGCCCATCGCGGGACGGCTAATCCCGAAGGCGAGGTAGGATAAGAGCACCACAACAGGATAAACCAAAATCGTGATGGTCAGTTGGGTTAATGTCAGCATCAACGGGGCTTGCTGCAAGAGTAAGATGGTCAAAATAACGCGATAGCCCACGTAGAGGCCCACGAGCGTTCCTGTGACAAGTAGCCATTCAAACGGAAAGGCCAAGGCTCGCAGGTCGGCGGCACGATTGCGCAAAATCTCGGTGCTGATCACGATCAATGCGGCCCAAAGCCCCGGCGGACGGTCGAGCAGGATATCGGCGCTGAAATGAACCAGCGCGATCAAGGCAACAGGGGTCAGGTCTGGACTCCGGATCACCCATGCCAGAGTGAAAGCCACCAGAATATCAGGTGCCGCGATGCGGTCGGGCACCATGTTCAGAGGCAAAATTTGGGCGAAGAGAAATGTGAACGACAGACCGACAAAAAGGGCGCGTCCAGCCCAGCGACGTGTTGCCTGAACCTCAGCCATCTGAGGGCGCTTCCGTGATTTCGGGCGATGCTTCTTCTACGGCATTAGGGGCCAAAAGATTGCCTGGGTCGTCGATGCGTTCCCGTGGCTGGCTGCGCAGCACACGTAGGAATTCGAGACGTTCGTAGTCCGCCGATAGACGCACTCGAAGGCGGTTATCGGTGCCGAGGGCAACCTGACCAATCAGCAGGTCGGCAGGGAATACGCCGCCATCCCCAGAGGATACGACGCGATCGCCGGGGCGAACTTGATCTGGGGCCTCAAGGAATTCGATGGGCGGGTTACGGGTGTTGTCGCCCATCAGGATCGCCCGCTGACCAGAGCCTTGGATGATGATCGGAACGCGGCTGGACGTATCGGTGAGCAACAAAACGCGCGAGGTTTCTTGACCCACACCAGAGATGCGGCCAACGAGCCCGATCCCATCCATCACGGCCCAACCGTCAGTGATCCCGTCCCGCGCCCCAACGTTCAAGAGCACGGACTGTCGGAACGGCGAACCGCTGTCCGCCAATACGATGCCAGTGATGTAAGTTAGCTGCGGGTCGAGTTGGACGTTGTTCAAATCCAACAGCTTTGCGTTCTCTTGTTCAAGCTGCAGCGCCGCTTCGCGCCATGCTTTCATCTGCTGCAGTTCGCGCCGCAAATCTGCGTTCTGTTCAACAAGACGTTGATAGGATTGGAAATCAGATATGATGCGGGTCAACCCAGTGACGGGGGTCATCACCCAATCCATCGGAGGAATAACACGGTCAAGCACGGCAGAGCGGAACCGCTCAACGCGCGGACTATCAATCCGCCATACCAAAAAGATCGCGAGGAAAAGGATAACTAGCACGGCCACCAACAGCCGCCGAAGCGGAGCTGAATAGGTATCTTCGCGCTGGTTCTCCCGTGCCACGGCTTAGCTGTCGTAGTCGATCACGTGGCGGAGTTGTTTTTCGTACTCCAGCGCCTTGCCGGTGCCCAAAGCCACGCAGTTCAGCGATTCATCGGCGACCGATATGGCCAGACCAGTTTGTTCGCGCAGAGCGAGGTCCAACTGACCCAACAGTGCTCCACCACCCGTGAGCATCACACCACGGTCCACAATATCTGCTGCCAGATCGGGCGGCGTTGCTTCGAGTGCGGTCATAACCGCTTCGGTGATTTGCTGAACGGGTTCAGCAAGAGCCTCAGCAACCTGCGCTTGGCTGATCTCGGTTTCTTTCGGAACGCCATTCAGCAGGTCACGACCGCGAATGTGCATAGAGGTTCCACGACCGTCGTCAGGCATACGTGCTGTGCCGATCGAGGTCTTAATGCGTTCAGCCGTCGCTTCACCGATCAAGAGGTTATGCTGGCGACGCAGGTAGTTGATGATCGCTTCGTCCATGCGGTCACCGCCGACACGTACTGAACGTGCGTAAACGATGTCACCCAAGGACAGAACCGCAACCTCGGTGGTACCGCCGCCGATATCGACGACCATGTTACCAGTCGGATCGGTGATCGGCATGCCTGCACCAATAGCCGCTGCAATAGGCTCTGCGATCAGACCAGCGCGACGTGCGCCAGCAGAGAGAACCGATTGACGGATCGCGCGCTTCTCAACGGGTGTCGCCCCGTGAGGAACACAGACGATGATCTTTGGCTTTGAGAAGGTCGTGCGCTTGTGAACTTTGCGGATGAAATGTTTGATCATTTCTTCTGCAGTGTCGAAGTCCGCGATAACACCATCGCGCATCGGACGGATTGCTTCGATCGAACCAGGAGTACGGCCCAGCATCAGCTTTGCATCTTCGCCAACTGCGAGAACCTTCTTCACGCCGTCTTTGACGTGGTAGGCGACCACCGAAGGTTCCGACAGGACGATGCCCTTGCCTTTTACGTAAACAAGAGTGTTCGCCGTGCCGAGGTCAATGGCCATATCCGACGAAAACAAACCTCCGAAACTAGCCATATGCCGTATTCCCGTAATTAAAATGCATGAAGCCAAGCGAGTCTCTGCAGGGCCGACCGCTTTATAGGGGCGAAGCGCTCTATGCGAAAGAGGGTGTCCACCTCCCACAAGCGCGATTCTGCTTGCTCGGGACTCTGGTTCGGTGAGGCGATTCAGAGAGACGCCGAAATACAGAGTTCTGAGGGAGTGTATATATAATGTATAAAAGGGGACGGAAAATTGGGCCTGAAGTTGGCGGGATTCGGGGCGTTTTTTCGGGCGAAGAACGGCGGCGGAATAAAAGTGCTCGCCTTAGCGCCTTAAAAATAAGGGGCTTCGATAAAAATTACAAAGAAAGTGCGTTTTCTGTAAAAAACCGCTTGCGGGTAGTTTGAGATAACCTTAGAACCCCCTTCACCGGCGGCGCTGAGGCGCGGTTGGGTCGGACGGAACGGTCGGATGGCTGGGAAGT
>NZ_JALRGW010000037.1:0-13167 GCF_023253315.1 Aestuarium sp. | reverse complement strand
TGAAACGCGGCAGTTTGCGGATCACTTCGCCGGTCAACGGGTCGAACGCCGACAGGCTCTCGACTTCATCGTCGAACAGCTCGATGCGGATCGCTTCCAGGTCGGACTCCGCCGGGTAGATGTCGATCACATCGCCGCGCACGCGGAAGGTGGCGCGAGCGAAGTCCATGTCGTTGCGCGTGTATTGCAAGCTCGTCAGCCGACGCAGCAGTTCGCGCTGGTCGAGTTTGTCGCCACGGTCGACGTGCAGCACCATCTTCAGATAGGTTTCCGGGCTGCCGAGGCCGTAGATGCACGACACCGTGGTGACGATGATCGCGTCCTTGCGCTCCAGCAGCGCCTTGGTCGCTGACAGACGCATTTGCTCGATGTGGTCGTTGATCGATGCGTCCTTCTCGATAAAGGTATCGGAGGACGGCACATAGGCTTCGGGCTGGTAGTAGTCGTAGTAGGAAACGAAGTACTCCACCGCGTTGTTCGGGAAGAACGCCTTGAACTCGCCATACAACTGCGCGGCCAGGGTTTTGTTCGGTGCCAGTACCAGGGTCGGGCGGTTGATCTGCGCGATCACGTTGGCGATGCTGAACGTCTTGCCCGAACCGGTCACCCCGAGCAGCGTCTGGTGCGACAGGCCCGCTTCGATGCCTTCGACCATCTGGCGAATCGCTTCGGGTTGATCGCCGGCGGGTTCAAAGCGGGTGACGAGCTGGAAATCCGACATAACGTACCTCTTTCAAGTCACCCCCGGCTGCACTCCACCAAGGACGAAAAAAGCTCAGCGACCCGCGAATTTTCATCGCAGGTTGCAGGAAAAAACCATGATAGCTGTAGAAGTGGTGACGAATGTGCCGGGTTTCAAGGCAATCGTCCGACCTGCCGTCTACGCTCAAGGTTGGATTAAGACTGACGGTCGGTAAATAAACCGAAAAACTTGGCCGAAAAGCCGTTTCGGTTGTCGCCCTTGACCGTGATGGCCTCTATACTAGCTCCCCGTTTGTGCACCGCTCTAGTGCATTCGGCTGGAGCGCGACACGTCCCTCCTTTCCCCCAAAGAGCTGCCGCAAAAATGAGCCTGTTCTCCGCTGTCGAAATGGCACCACGCGATCCAATCCTGGGCCTCAACGAAGCATTCAACGCCGATACACGAACCACCAAGGTCAACCTTGGCGTGGGCGTTTACTGCAACGAGGAGGGGAAGATTCCACTCTTGCGTGCCGTTGCCGAAGCGGAAGCCATTCGCGTGGCGCAACACGCCGCCCGTGGCTACCTGCCGATCGACGGGATCGTGGCCTACGACCAGGCTGTGCAAAAGCTGCTGTTTGGCGCTGACTCGCCGCTGCTGAGCGCTGGCCGCGTGATTACCGCACAAGCGGTTGGCGGCACCGGCGCGCTGAAGATCGGTGCAGACTTCCTCAAGCAACTGCTGCCCAATGCCGTGGTTGCCATCAGCGACCCAAGCTGGGAAAACCACCAGGCGCTGTTCGAAAAAGCCGGCTTCCCGGTGCAGACCTACCGCTACTACGACGCCGCCACCCACGACGTGAACCGTGCCGGCCTGCTCGCCGACCTCAACGCCCTGCCGCCGCAATCGATCGTGGTGCTGCACGCCTGCTGCCATAACCCGACCGGCGTCGACCTGAGCCCGGCCGACTGGCAACAAGTGCTCGACGTGGTCAAGGCGAAAAACCTGGTGCCGTTCCTCGACATGGCCTACCAGGGTTTTGGTGATGGCATTTACGAAGACGCTGCCGCGGTGCGCCTGTTCGCGGAATCGGGCCTGACGTTCTTTGTATCGAGCTCGTTCTCCAAGTCGTTCTCCCTGTACGGCGAACGCGTGGGCGCGCTGTCGATCGTCAGCGAATCCAAGGAAGAAAGCGCGCGCATCCTGTCCCAGGTCAAGCGTGTGATCCGCACCAACTACTCCAACCCGCCGACCCACGGCGCGGCGGTCGTGGCCGCAGTGCTGAACAACCCTGAGCTGCGCGCCCAGTGGGAAGCCGAGCTGGCGGAGATGCGCCTGCGCATCCGTGGCATGCGCGAGCAGATGGTCGCCGAACTGGCCAAGGCTGCGCCGGGCCACGACTTCAGCTTCGTCGGTCGCCAGCGTGGGATGTTCTCCTACTCCGGCCTCACCGTTGAGCAAGTCACCCGTCTGCGCACCGAGTTTGGCATCTACGCGCTGGACACCGGGCGTATCTGTGTGGCCGCGTTGAACCAGTCGAACATTGGTGCGGTAACGAAGGCGATTGTTCAGGTTCTATAAACCTGGCGGCGCTGCACGAAGGGAAGCTACGGCTTCCCTTTTTAATGCCTGTCAGAAAACGCCCTGCTCCCCTAGACTGAACCCCGACTGCCCCTTTGCTGTGAGAGCCCTATGAGAAACGACGACCTGGACCTGCGTGCCGACCGCGACGAACTGGACCACTTCACCCCGCGCGCGCCGCAAGCCAAGCGCCAGAAAAGCCTGGTCTTGCAAGTGGCCCTCGGCGTATTCCTCGGCGGGTTGGCCCTGTGGCTGGTGCAATTGGGTGCGACAGCGATAATGGCCAAATTGGCGATGGGTACCCTGCAATTCGGCGGCTGATGAAGATTGAAATGTGGGAGGGGCAAGCCCCCTCCCACATTGGTTTTATGGGGTTGCCAGGACGCGTTCCTCCAGTAACCTTACGAAGCTGTTCAGGCTCTGCGACACCGTGCCTCGGCGCCAGATCAACCAAGTGTGCAAGACGCGGAAACTGTCCGTCAGCGGCCACACACTCACCGTGGTAAACCCCGGCATGCTTTCCAACATGCTGCGCGGCATCAGCGCCAGGCCGGCCCCGGCGCTGACGCAGGCAAGCATGCCGTGGTAAGACTCCATCTCGAAAATCCGCCCCGGCACCGCGCCGTCCTGTGCGAACCAGCGCTCGAAGTGGTGGCGGTACGAACAGTTGGAGCGAAAGGTATAGATGCTTTCCCCGTTCACATCCTGCCCGCGGGTGATCGGCGCGTGATGCAGCGGTGCAATCACCACCATCTCCTCCTCGAACACCGCCAGGCCCTCCAGGGTGGCATGCAACACCGGTCCATCGACGAATGCCGCCGCCAGACGCCCCGACAACACGCCTTCGATCATCGTGCCCGAGGGCCCGGTACTCAGGTCCAGCTCGACCTTGGCGTGCTTCTGGTTATATGCCGCCAGCAGTGCGGGAATACGCACCGCTGCGGTGCTTTCCAGCGAACCGAGGGCAAACGCGCCCTGGGGCTCCTCCCCCGCCACCGTCGCACGGGCTTCCTGTACCAGGTCGAGAATACGCCGCGCATAGCCGAGGAAATTCCACCCGGCCGGGGACAGACGCAGGCGGCTCTTCTCGCGGATAAACAGCGCCACGCCAAGATCCTGCTCCAGTTGCTTGATGCGCGTGGTCAGGTTGGACGGCACCCGATGAATCAACTGCGCGGCGGCGCTGATGCTGCCTTGCTCGGCAACGGCCTTGAAGATTTCCAGCTGCACCAGGTCCAAATCATTCTCCAATCGTGAACGTATCGCTTAATATTATTCACTTTCCAGAAAAGATATAGCCCCTTACGCTGATTCCAATCCAAACCTTCAGCAGGACGGTGCCATGAACGCTATCGCTCACCAGACCCACGCCCTCTCGATCAACCCCGCCACCGGCGAAACGGTCGGCAGTTACCCGTATGAAAACGAGAACCAGCTGGACGCCACCCTCAACCGTGCGACCGCCGCTTTCCGCACCTGGCGCCGCCAGCCGCTCAGCCAGCGCGCAGAGCGGTTGCAGGCCCTGGCCGGCGTGCTGCGTGAGCAAGCCGAAGCCATGGCGCAGATGATCACCCTGGAAATGGGCAAACCCATCGTCCAGGCCCGCGCCGAAATCGAGAAATGTGCGCAACTCAGCGAATGGTACGCCGCCCACGGTCCAGCCATGCTCGCCGCGGAACCGACGCTGGTGGACAACGGCAGCGCGCACATCGAATACCGCCCGCTGGGCCCGATCCTCGCGGTGATGCCGTGGAACTTCCCGGTCTGGCAAGTCCTGCGCGGCGCCGTGCCGACGCTGCTCGCTGGCAACACTTACGTGCTCAAACACGCACCGAACGTGATGGGCAGCGCCTACCTGATGAAAGCGGCGCTCCACAAAGCCGGCTTTGCCGAAGGCCTGTTCGAAGTGCTCAACGTGACCCAGGACGGCGTTTCCAAAGCCATCGCCGACCCACGCATCGCCGCCGTCACCCTCACCGGCAGCGTGCGCGCCGGTATGGCCATCGGCGCCCAGGCCGGTGCCGCGCTGAAGAAATGCGTGCTCGAACTGGGCGGCTGCGACCCGTTCATCGTGCTCAACGACGCCGACCTCGACGCCGCCGTCCAGGCCGCGGTGATCGGCCGTTTCCAGAACAGCGGCCAAGTCTGCGCCGCGGCCAAGCGCCTGATCATCGAAGCCGGCGTGGTGGACGCCTTCACCGCCAAGTTCGTCGAAGCCAGCCGCCAACTGGTGATGGGCGACCCGACCTCGACCCACACCTACGTCGGCCCGATGGCCCGCTTCGACCTGCGCGACGAACTGCACGGCCAGGTCCAGGCGACCCTGGCAGAAGGCGCGACCCTGCTGCTGGGCGGCGACAAAGTGCCCGGCGCCGGCAACTACTACGCACCGACCGTACTGGCCGACGTCACCGACCAGATGACCTCGTTCAAACAAGAGCTGTTCGGCCCCGTCGCCTCCATCATCAGCGCCCGCGACGCCGATCACGCCGTGGCCCTGGCCAACGACAGCGAGTTCGGCCTGACCGCGAGCATCTTCACCCGCGACTCGGCGAAAGCGCGCGAGATCGCCGACCAGCTGGAAACCGGCGGGATCTTCGTCAACGCCTTCAGCGTGTCCGACCCGCGGGTGGCGTTTGGCGGCGTGAAAAAAAGCGGCTTTGGGCGGGAGTTGTCGCACTTTGGCGTGCGGGAATTCTGCAATGCGCAGACGGTGTGGCTGGATCGCAAATAATCCACAGCAACCCCTGTGGCAAGGGAGCGTGATCCCGCGGGCTGCGCAGCAGGCTCAGCAGCGGATATGCCGGCGCACGCACTGCACCAGCCCGTCCAGCGCCTCTGACTTCACTGGCGCGAGCACACACACCGTGTGCTCGCGTTCACCTTCGGTCACGGTCAGGGTGTAATGCACCTGGCCTGGATTACCGGGTTCCGGCGCGGTGCTTTGCGGCAACTGAAAGAAGTGTGAAGCCTCGATCAGTTGCCGCAACTCTTGCTGGTCCGCCTCGGGCAGCGTCTCCAGTTCCACGGTGTTCGGTCGGGCCAGGCCCGGGAAAAACGCGGGTCCCCCAATTTCCTTGATCGAAATTTGCATGGCTGTTCCTCACCGCCCAGGCGGGTTGTCAGACGTTAATGCCCACTGCTTTCCAGCCTTCCTTCACCGCCTTGTGCTCGGCCTTGCCAGCACCGTACAGACGACCGGCAATGTCGTAGGTGATGCGCGCGAAACGCAGAAACCCCGCGTTCGGCCGCAACCGCGCATCGCGTAACGCGTCATACCAGATACGCCCTGCGCGCTCCCAGGCAAACCCGCCGATCTTCGTGGCTACCTGATAGAACGCATGGTTGGGAATACCGGAATTGATATGCACCCCGCCGTTGTCCTCATAGGTCTGCACAAAAGCGTCCATATGCCCCGGCTGAGGGTCCTTGCCCAGCAGCTTGTCATCGAACGCGGTGCCCGGCGCTTTCATCGAGCGCAACGCAGTGCCTTTGATTTTCTTGGTAAACAACCCTTTGCCGATCAACCAATCCGCATCTTGCGCCGTTTGCTGCAGCGCGTACTGCTTGATCAGTGAGCCGAACACGTCGGACAGCGACTCGTTCAACGCACCGGATTGATTGAAATACATCAGCTTGGCCTCATCCTCGGTCACACCGTGGGCCAACTCATGGCCAATGACATCAAGGGCTATCGTGAAACGGTTGAATAGTTGCTGATCGCCATCACCAAACACCATCTGGCTCGAGTTCCAGAATGCATTGTTGTAGTTCTGGCCAAAATGAACGGTCGCGTCCAGCGCCATACCGGCGTCGTCTATGGAGTTGCGGTCGAAGACCTGATCGAAAAAATCGAATGTGGCGCCCAACCCATCGTAGGCCTCGTCCACCGCCATATCACCACTGACGGGTTGCCCTTCGCCACGGATCAACTTGCCCGGCAGGCTATCGGCGCCCTCGGCGCTGTAGATCGAACGCCGTTTTTCGGCGCCCATGGGCAGGGCCATGTGGGCGGCCCCTTTGGCGGGTACGGCAACCATGCGCAACGAACGGAACGTGCTGTCTTTGGCGCGTGTGCGTAACGCGACTTCCCGTTGCGCTTTATCGCCGTTGCGGGCGATCTGGTCGAGCATGTATGGCGGGATCAGGCAGAAAATCGGGTTGCGATGCTGGCGAACACACATTGGCTGGCTCCATTTTGGCGTGGGGTGAACGTCCGGGTAACCGTTCAAGAATAGTCCTGCCGTGGCGGCTTGGGCCAAATTGTCATGAAGCTATGCTGCAGTAGTGTTAATCCGAGGACTGCGAGGAACTTACAATGCCCCCACGCGCCACCAAAATCGACCTTTCGCACCGCCCCCGGCTCGCCGACCTGCGCCCGTTGCTCGCGGCCGGCCCCAGCCTCATGGAGGCCAGGGCGGCGACTGCGCGTGTCACCGCGGCCAAGGACCTGCAGGACCGGCGCGGCTACGCTGAAGCGTTTCTCGACCGCTTCGTGGTGCCATGGCCCACGGTGGATGAAGCCCTGCTGGCTGACGTACAGCCGCTGCGCCTGGACTACACGCATTTCTCAGTGACCATGTCGCGCTCGAGGCGACTGGCACTCTACGTGGGCGCCAATATCGATGGCGCACAGCATGTGGATATCATCCGCAGCAACGACGCCTGGGCCTACGACGGCCGCCTGCCCATCAGCGCACAGGTGGGTGATGCGCTCTACACCGACAATGGCCTGGACCGCGGTCATCTGGTGCGCCGACAGGACCCCAACTGGGGTGACGCGGCCAACACCGCCAATGCCGACACCTTCCACTTCACCAACTGCTCACCGCAGATGAGCGGGTTCAACCAGAAGACCTGGCTGGAACTCGAGGACTACATTCTCGATAACACACAACGCTGGAAAGCCCGGGCCACGGTGTTTACCGGCCCGGTGTTGGCGGACGACGACCGCGTCTACCGGGGCGTTAAAATCCCCAAAGCGTTCTGGAAAGTGGTCGCCTACCTCAGCGACGACGGCAAGCCCTGCGCCAGCGCCTACATGATCGACCAAAACCGCGAGCTGGGTCAGCTCGACCTCATGTTCGGCCAGCTCAGAACCTACCAGCGCAGCGTGATTCAGATCGAACGCTTGACCGGTATCCGCTTCGCCAACCTGGCCGACTACGATGGTTTCAGCAATGAAGAGCGCGCCACGGGGACGCGAATTGAAGCGCTGATCCAGGGCCCTGAAGATATTCGTCTGTAACCAGGCGACCTAAGGCTATATCGCCCCGCCGTGATCGACTACCATACCGCGCCGGTTCCCAAACGGGACTAATAGGGAATCCGAAGCGCGGTACACCGCGCCAATCGGAACTGCCCCCGCAACTGTAGATGCCGAGCCCGCTCCCCCACTGCCACTGGACCCCGTCCGGGAAGGCTGGAGCGTGGCGACGACGCATCAGTCAGGAGACCTGCCGGCCCAGCAAAATCACTAACCGGCGGGGTGTCCGGGAAGGACATCCTTGCCTGCCTCACCCGCAGCGGTCGAGGGCGTGTTTCCGAACCGTACACCCCCTGTTCCAGGTACGGCTCCAAGGAGATTGCCCAATGCTGCCACGCGTTACCGCCCTGCTCACCGGCCTGGGCCTGTGTGCCCTGGCCCAAGCGGCCCCCACTCAGTACCCGCTGACAGTGGAGAACTGCGGCAGCAGCCTGACCTTCGCGCAAGCGCCCGCCCGCGCCGTGACCATCGGCCAGGCCGCCACCGAAATGCTCTATGCCCTCGGCGTGGGCGATAAAGTGGTCGGCACGTCGCTGTGGTTCAACAACGTGCTGCCACAGTTCAAGGCGCTGAACGACGGCATCGAACGCCTGGCCAATAACGAACCGAGCTTCGAGTCGGTGATCGCCAAGCGCCCGCAACTGGTGGCGGCCGAGCTGGAATGGGTGGTCGGCCCGCAAGGCGTGGTGGGCACCCGCGAGCAGTTTCATGAGTTGAAGATCCCCACCTACCTGCTGCCCTCCGACTGCGAAGCCAAGAACAACCGGGAGGGCGCCGACGGCACGCGGCTGGAGCCGTTCCGCATCGACACGATCTACAAGGGCATCCGCCAGTTGGCGGAGATTTTCGACGTGCAGGATCGCGGCCAGCAACTCAACGATGAACTCAAGGCGCGCCTGGCCAAGTCCGTCGCCACCGTGCAAGCCAAGGGGCTCAAGCAGGCCAGTGCGCTGGTGTGGTTTTCCAGCGCCGAGATGGCCAGCGATCCCTACGTGGCCGGTCACAAGGGTGTCCCCGAGTTCATGCTGCAAACGCTCGGCCTGCGCAACGTGGTGCAGTCTGATGAGGAATGGCCCGCCGTCGGCTGGGAAACCATCGCCAAGGCCAACCCCACCGTGCTGGTGATCGCCCGCATGGACCGCCGCCGCTACCCGGCCGACGATCATGCACAGAAGCTCGCCTTCCTGCGCAGCGACCCGGTGACGCGCAACATGGACGCGGTGAAACACAACCGCATCATCATCCTCGACGCCATGGCCCTGCAGGCCAGCGTGCGGACCTTCGAGGGTCTTGAACAACTGGCTGCGGCCATCGACGGCTACGACCTGCCGAGATGATACGAACCCTACTCGCCCTGGCATTGCTACTGATCGCCGTGCTCGCCGGCGTGGCCATCGGCGAAACCGCCATCGCGCCGCAGGTGGTGTTGCAGGTACTCGCCAACAAACTGTGGGCGGCCGGCTACGTACTGGACCCGATCGATGAAGGCGTGGTGTGGAACTACCGCCTGACCCGCGCCCTGGTCGCCGCCGCATGCGGGGCCGGGCTGGCCACCTGCGGGGTGATTTTGCAGTCGTTGTTGCGCAACCCCCTGGCCGATCCTTACCTGCTGGGCATCAGCGCCGGCGCTTCGACCGGCGCAGTCCTGGTGGTGCTGATGGGCGTCGGCGGCGGCTTGGTTTCGCTGTCGGTCGGTGCGTTCGGCGGGGCGATGGCGGCGTTTGCGCTGGTGGTATTGCTCGCACGGGCCAGCGGTTCGTCCAGCGGCACCGGGCAGATCATCCTCGCAGGCATTGCCGGCTCGCAGTTGTTCAATGCGCTCACCGCGTTCCTGATCACCAAGTCGGCCAGCTCCGAACAGGCGCGCGGCATTCTGTTCTGGCTGCTGGGCAACCTCAGCGGCGTGCGTTGGCCGTCGGTGTGGCTGGCGGTGCCGGTGGCGGTCGCCGGGTTGGCGGTGTGCCTGTGGCATCGTCGGGCGCTGGATGCGTTCACCTTCGGGCGCGACTCGGCGGCCTCCCTCGGCATCCCGGTACGCCGCGTGCAATGGGTGCTGGTGGGCTGCGCGGCATTGGTCACGGCGGTGATGGTGTCGATTGTCGGCTCCATTGGTTTTGTCGGGCTGGTGATTCCCCATGCCGCGCGCCTGCTGCTCGGCACCGGGCACTCGCGCCTGTTGCCGGCCAGCGCATTGGGCGGCGCGCTGTTTTTGATTGCAGCGGATGTACTGTCGCGCACCTTGATCAAGGGCCAGGTGATTCCGGTGGGCGTGGTCACTGCGCTGGTCGGCGCGCCGGTGTTTGCACTGATTCTGATCGGCCGGAGAAACCCTCGATGAGTGCGCCGGTATTGAGCTGCAGCGGGCTGGGCTTCAAGGTGCGGGAAGCCGAGTTGCTGCGGGATATCCACCTGGAGGTGGCGCCCGGCGAAACCCTCGGGATCGTCGGCCCGAACGGCTCGGGTAAATCCACCTTGCTCAAACTGTTGGCCGGGTTGCGTACCCCCGCTCATGGCGAAGTACGCCTGGGTGGCGAGCGCCTGGGCGAACTGCCCCGCCGCACCGTGGCACAACGTCTGGCCGTGGTGGAACAACAGGCCGACACCGACGATGCCATTCGGGTGTTCGACGCTGTCGCATTGGGCCGCACCCCGTGGCTGTCAGCGCTGAGCCCGTGGTCCGAGGCAGACGATCGCATCGTGCGCCAGGCGCTGCACGACGTGGACGCCATGCACTTGAGCAACCGCGCCTGGCGCAGCCTCTCCGGCGGTGAGCGCCAACGCGTACACATCGCCCGCGCCCTGGCGCAACGGCCACAGATTCTGGTGTTGGATGAGCCGACCAACCACCTGGATATTCAGCATCAACTGTCGATTCTCAAGGGCGTGCAGGCGTTACCCGTGACGACCCTGATCGCCCTGCACGATCTCAACCAGGCACTGACCTGTGATCGCCTGGCCGTGCTGGACCGCGGGCGTTTGGTGGCGCTGGGCAAGCCGCAGGACGTGCTGACGCCGCAGCGGCTGCAGGACACCTTCGGGGTGCAGGCGCACTACCTGACGGACCCGTTTGACGGGGCGCAGATTCTGCGACTGCGCGCTTAACGGCAACACCGTTCAAATGTCGGCGCTGTCGAGCACGGCGAGGCGGCGATGGGATCAGCGTGCAGCACCTGCCGAACGGCCGCGTGCGCTGGGCTAATCCTCGACAATCCTCAGCCAAGGCCACCGCGCCTGATAGCTGCGCGCCTTCTGCGCAAACAACTCCGGCTCAGGATTGATCGGGTTGATCCTGAGCAGGCCCTGCTCCATATCAGTCAAACCAAATGGCGCATACACCTCGCCCGTCGCCACATCCAGCCCGATGCACGTCCCGGCCACCAGGTAACGATCAATCCCGGCGCGCGCGGAGTGCAGCTGCGGATACGGTCGGCCAAACCGCTGGCCATACCAAAGGTGAACGCGCGCCTGATTCTTCACTTCAATTTCTACCTCCAAATCCTCGAACAGCCGCTGTGCAGCGCGAATGACCGCGTCTTCGGCCTCCCAGGAAAGGTCCGGGTCGAAGTAAAAAACGTCGTAGTCCTTTACCCCCTGGTCAGCAGGCAGATTCGACTGATGATTCCAAACAGCCTGGAACAGACAGCCCGCGGTCAGCATGCACTGGTTCACACCAAGGGCCGGCAGGCGCGCGGTGATCTCGGCGTTGATGGGGTTGGCCATGGCCAACTCGAGAAAGGTTTCGACGGTCAATGTCATGCTCAATCCTTTGCAGTGGGCACCTGTCCTGGGGAGCCAACAGTACAACAACGCGGGTTACGCTTTCACGTAACGGCCTCTTCTTCACGTCATCAAAATTCGCTAAGGTGCCTCGACACACCGCTCCCCTATTGCCCTCACCGAGACGCCGACCTTGGCCCATTCCCCGACTGATCGCCCCGCCAGCTCCTGGTCGGTGTTTCTGATTTTCCTGCGCTTGGGGCTCACCTCCTTCGGCGGCCCCGTCGCACACCTGGGTTACTTTCGCGACGAGTTCGTCACCCGGCGCCGCTGGCTGAGCGAGCGCAGTTATGGGGATTTGGTCGCGCTGTGCCAATTCCTGCCCGGCCCGGCCAGCAGCCAGGTAGGTATCGCGCTGGGCCTGTCGCGGGCTGGCTACGGTGGGGCGCTGGCGGCATGGTTGGGGTTTACGCTGCCGTCGGCCGTTGTGCTGATCCTGTTCGCCTTGGGCATTGCCCAGCACAGCACGGCGCTCCCGCCGGGTGCGCTGCATGGCCTTAAGGTGGTGGCCGTCGCCGTGGTCGCCCAAGCCGTGTGGGGCATGGCGCGCAATCTGTGTAGCGACGCAGCGCGCATCACCGTGATGCTGATCGCGGCGTGCGTGGCCCTGCTGCAAACCTCGGCGTGGGGCCAGGTCGCGGTGATCAGCGCGGCGGCGCTGGCGGGCCTGCTGCTGTTCAAGCCCACGCCACCGGCCGCGCACGATGCGTTACCCGTGACGCTCAGCCGCCGCGCGGGGGCGATGTGGTTGTCGCTGTTTGTGCTGGTGTTGGCCGGCCTGCCGATCCTGGCCCAACTGATCCCCAATCAGGGCCTGGCGATGATCGACGCGTTCTACCGCAGCGGCTCGCTGGTGTTCGGCGGCGGCCACGTGGTGCTGCCACTGCTGCAGGCCGAAGTCGTGCCCACCGGCTGGGTGAGCAACGATGTCTTCCTCGCCGGCTATGGCGCCGCCCAGGCCATGCCCGGCCCCTTGTTCACCTTCGCCGCGTTCCTCGGCGCGTCGATGAGCCAGGCCCCGAGCGGCTGGCTCGGTGGCCTGCTCTGCCTGCTGGCCATCTTCGCCCCGTCGTTTTTACTGGTGCTGGGCGCACTGCCCTTCTGGGAAAGCCTGCGCCGCAGCCCGCGCACCCAGGCCGCCCTTGCGGGCGTGAACGCAGCGGTGGTGGGGCTGTTGCTGGCGGCGCTGTACCAGCCGGTATGGACCAGTGCGATCTTCAGCGCACGGGATTTCGGCCTGGCCCTGGTCGGCCTGGTGGCGTTGATGGTGTGGAAGCTGCCACCGTGGCTGGTGGTTGTCGGAAGCGGCGCGCTCGGATGGTTATTGAGTCTTGCCCTGTAACACGTCCACCGCGCCTTGCTGCTTGACCTGTCCGAAGACCTCGGCGGCTGACGACTAGCCCTTCAACTCACTCGCGCGATTGCTCGCCGCGTCGTCGTAAGCCACATACAACGACTCGGCGATTTGGCTCTTGATGGCTTTGGTGGACTCGAGGCCCAAGACAAAACCTTCGGCTTTGCCGCCGGCACGGTTGAGTTCTTCGTGGGTGGAGGCACCGGTGATGGCGTCGAGGAGTTTGGAGGCGTGAGGGCCGACACCTTTGGGAAGGGAGATTTGGTCGATGGTCATTGCGATGCCTTTATGAAAAATGGACGGTAGCGCGTGGACCACTGCCGGGCTGGCATGGTAGACCTGTTTGTCGAGAAAGGGGCTGCTTTCGGCCCAAAACCGGATATCGAGTGTCTACAGATTCAGTGGCCCTTTCCGACCGCCCAAAACAAAACCCCTGTCTGCGTGAGCAAACAGGGGTTCTGGAATTTAATCTTGACGATGACCTACTCTCACATGGGGAAACCCCAC
>NZ_JALRGW010000036.1:0-14985 GCF_023253315.1 Aestuarium sp. | reverse complement strand
CCCGGGTAGCTCAGGGGTAGAGCAGTGGATTGAAAATCCTCGTGTCGGTGGTTCAAATCCGCCCCTGGGCACCATTTTTAAAAGTAAAATCAATAACTTAGCCATCGCACATTTTTACAAAATGTGTTGCACACTTATCGCACAGTTTTGTCATGTGTTGGTGGCTGAAAAACACTGTGTTGAACACAGTGTTTGGATTCGCTGTGTTGGCCACAGCAAGTGCAACACAGCTAACGAACACACTGTTTTGGAACAGGGTTTAGAACACAGTGTTGGCGTACAGAAGTGTGAAGGAAAAATTTCTCGCAGTAGCGCTGTCTGATGGCGCGAAGCGTGGAGACAAACGTAGTTATTTTCAGGACATCGGCCTCACCTTGAAAGTCCTAAAGATAAGCGAAAGCGATGCGTTCGCATCATCAGCTATTGTATATACGAAGATGACAAGCTTTCTGGATTGCCCATTCCAGAAGCACTTCAAAAAGAAATCATCGATTGGTCACTCTACTGGGACATAGTCTCGGACTGGGAAGATTTGTCGGACTTTTCAACCTCGGACTATGATGCTGATGGAATTAAATACGTAGCTGTAGATTGGGATGATCCCAACTTACCCCAGCAAGTCTTTGAGGAAGCCATTGATCGAATTGATTGGTGGGCTGTCGGTGAAGGTCTCTTAGATTTTGGGAAAGATGCGAAGGAATTTATTGACAATACACCGTTTCGGATTCGCGACTACTTAGAGAACGCGGCTGCTTTATGCCGAAGAAAAACTTTTGACCCATTGAGGTACATATTATTCCTTATTGTGCATCCTGTATCCTCCATTAGAAGGCTTTATAAATATGATTATTGGGTGAAAATTTCAAACAGGCAACTACATTCCTTTCAGCTTCATACCAAAATAAAACTTTAAGTATAACTAATATAAATTTGGGGAAGAGAAATGTTTAATATGATTGAAACAATAATCAAAAATATTCCAACGGGAGGCTGGATGCCTCTACTTATAGTTGCTGTGTATGCAAATGCGAGGTGGCACCAGCAAGGTCGTCGCGATGATTATAAGTGGGTAAAGGATAGTGACGCGCGAGAAATCGTTTATATATTGAGGGGAATATTTGTGGTCCTGGAAGCTATCCTGTTTTGCCTATTGGTTATTGCTTTTTATGCCGCATACATTTGAGGAAAATTGAAGGTGAGATATTATTTAAAAATACTGGCGTCCATTATTATGGTGCAATTAATTCCTGGTAGCGCCTTTTCACGTGAAATGATCTGCAAATATGACTACATTGTTTTTGAAGCAGTTCAGCATATTATTGAGCAAAACTCGGGAGACATTCTTATTAATCAGGTTCTGCAGCAAAGCACTAAGAGTGGAGAAGATTTTCCATATCTTGGCGACGGGTCATCTCGAAATTCATCTCTGCTCAAAATTTCTGATTACCTATTTATTGAACCTACTGGGGCTGACTATACTGGCTCGGTTGTTCTTGTAGATTTTGAAAAGGCTGAGATGCGAAGTGTCCAATTTTTGGAGCGTCACATGCGAAATATGTCAGATTATTTACCAGTAAATGCTTGGAGTTGTGTAAGAATAGACTGACGTAGAAGTGCATTGAATTTTTTACCTCTCAGTTCTGTCTGACGTCAGCCCTTGTGGGACAGATTTGAGATTGCAAGCCTGATCCCATCGTTAACTGTCTTGTATGGGAGTTTGTCCGGTTTCATAGCCCCGAACCTTTCCCAGAAACTAAGCAGATCGTCATGTGTTCCCGAAAGCTCATAGGGGCCGTATCGGTCGACTATTTCCTCGAGCCGTGCCGCCAAACCATCGCAGCCTGTCAAAAGCGGAAAGGGCAGCTCAAACTTAATCTTTTCAATCTGCTCTTCGCTTGTCTTCCCAGAAGCTTTCAGTACCAGCAACATGACCAAAGCAGCGGGATGCCAAAACTCAAATCCAGAATACTGTCCCGAACCACCCAGACATCTGAAGTAGTCATCTGCCGTTGCGTAACTTCTGAACAGAAGTCTGGATACATCTCGCTTAGTCAAAGCATTTTCCTTTTTTCTGTAATTTTTTAACCCTACCGTAGCTGAGGCGTAAATAGCCGGGCACCATTGCATTAAGCGCCAAACGGGCGACCACCTATTCCGTAGGCGCCTTTGGGGCTGACAGCGTTTGGGTTGTAGCTGCTTTCGGCCTCGATCAGGGCCTGGAAGAGGACATGCCAATCAGTGGCTGACAGCCCAACAAGAGCCAGGCTACGATTTGCGGCGTGCCGCTGTGATGTCGCACGAATAGCTGCGAGAACTGCTTGATTTGTCTCGGGAATGGCGGTTTCGGCCCGGGAGACAGCAGATTCCGTTGTGGTTCGATTGTGATAGGTCCAGTCGGATGTTCTGACGCTGCCGTCAGTCCCGATCACCATCAGATCCGCCATCGCCGCCCTCGGCGTTGCGGATATCGAGATCAATGCTGACAGGGTGGCCATCGCCAAAATTGACGTGGTGATTGACGAGCCCCGGCCAAAGCGCGAACTCGCGCACTTTGGGGCCGTGCTTCTGCACCTTTGCCGCGACCAGGATGAGCTCCTCATCCCCGACCGTGTAGATGCAGTGGTAGAGCGGCTTGCCGTCACCTGTGCCTCTCACGAGCTCGTACCGACATGTGAACTCAACGCCTCTGGCGATCAGATCCTTCACTCCATCGAGCGTGATCAGGCTTAGGTGTCTTGCTATCGGCATGGTCTCTCCCTCTGAGAGACCTTCATACATCATGCAAATGACACGAAAACCGCAGATAGAGTCAATATATATAAAACGTACGAAATAGAAAAAAGGTAGATTCCCGCCAAAAACATGCTAAGTAGATGATAGATTGCAATAATCATTGGAGAAACTAATGCGACGGTTGATGGTGAGCGTAGTTATTGCGCTTGGTTTTGGTGCGTTTGGCACAAAACCTGCGCGTGCTTACGACATGGATTGTGCAATCATGCTGTGTATGGCAGGTGGCTTTCCGTCGAGCGCCGTCTGCGCCGCTGCATATGCGGAGATGATTCGACGTATCACGCCTTGGCCAGTCAGGCCACCCTTCGGGATCTGCACGTTCGCGGCCGTGCCGGTCGAACTCGGCGGGCCAGGAGGACAAGGGGAACTGGACATTTCCATCCCGGAATACGCGTGGCTGCGAAAAACGCGGGTTCTTTGGTTCTATGGAAGGTCCTACGAGCCGCGAGATGATCCCCGTCAGTGGGATTGGTATGTACGATCCTGCGATCACGAGAACCGAAACTGCCGCTACCATGTGCGCGTCTACGGATCACACTCGCCCTGGCCAGAAAATTTTGTCAGCGAGAATGGCCAGTCGATATCCTTTCCGAGCAGCAGAGGTCGCTACAGTTTTTCTCACCGAGCTGTGATGGTCGAATACGGCGACTACGAAGGCGACATGGATCACTCGGAGTGGTTTCCGTACTAGGTGCGGTTGCCAGTTGACTTGGAATTGTCGAGTGGACGGACTTCGATTTCGCCATCGTTCACATCTTCAGGGTCGACAAACCACATCTTGTTGGTCTTTCCGGTATTCCAACGAAATTCCCGCCAGACCAGTTTCATGCCAGCCGAAGTCTTCAAGCAACCTTCGGCTATAGGTTGTGCGGTGCAGCGAGGAGGGGGCATCGGGTTAACTCCCGTTACAGATTTAACGAATTATCCGAGGGTTGGATTTGAAATTGGCGATTGCTTTGAGAAGGCAACCGCACAGAGGACAGTTGATCCGCTAGCCCTGCAATTGGCTTCGGAGGGTCGAAACTGATTTGGGGTCGCACGGTTAACATTTTGCGCAACTTTGTCTGACGTCATCGCCAATGGACCATTTTAGGGCGAATTGATAACTACCGCGACGAACGAAGGCTTGCGCAAAGACACAGCCCAATCACTGACACTCGGCAACATATAGGCGGCGGTATGGCTTCTGCAGCAGAATCCAAACCCACAAGCGCATAGAGAAATGATGTCAGGCCTTGGCGGCAAGACAGGGGGCGGCCTGGAATCGTTGACTGGGAAAATGAACTGCGTGGGTTCGATTTCAACGTCCTTTTCCATGGCACAAAACCGATTCATCTTATTTTCATGAAGTCTGTTTTCAGCGGTAGGGACATATTGTCCCCAAATGCCGTTTTCTGATATGGGGTTGCTTTATTCACAGATGCATTGACGACAAGACTTCCGCCTTGTGTGTTTCAAATTTAGTCAGCTCTTCCGGTATAGAGACGATACCAATGCCGGGCTCAAGATTACAACACCACCCATGATCCAAGATGCGTGTTTCGACCGAACCAAACGCGTCCCTAAGCGGATTGGGATTAGCGTCGACCTCAAGCTGTCCATCTCCGCCAACCGCTGCCAATAGATTGGCTGACGCTTGCAGTCCGATCCCGCCTCCCAAGAAATGCGGGCAATAGCGCAGGCCAGCAGCCTTCACATTCCGCCCGATACTCAAGCATCCCGTAATGCCGCCCCATTTGATAATATCTGGTTGCAAAATCCGCAAATGAGCCCTCTCGAGTGCTCTATCAAATTCGTCGAAACCAACCAGATTTTCCCCACCTGCCAAAGGATGGGGGCTGGCGCGTGACAAAGCGGCCCAAGCCATGGGATCAGCATCCGCACGGATCGGTTCTTCCAACCACTCTAGTGGAAGGCCACGAGTGGAAGAAATGAACGTGAATGCAGCCTCTTCTGTCCAGCCCTGGTTTGCGTCTGCCGCGATGGTATCGGCTGGGGTTAGGGTGTCAAAGGCCTGTTCCAGCAGAGCTATGTCGTCTTCCATATTGAAGCCCACTTTCACTTTAAAAGCAGAGAAGCCAATTTCACGGGACTTGGGGATAAGCTTTTCAGCGTCCTTGATATGCATTCCGCTCGCATAAGCGGGTACGACGTCGGAAGCATCAGAGTTTATGTAATGTCGAAGAGCCTGCCTCTTCCTGCGTGAGAAAAGGTCCCACAGCGCGATGTCGAGCCCGGCGATGACTTGCCGAAAAGGACCCCATTCTCCGCTTTGCAACGCAACGATGTCCGTCCGGGATGTCAGCAAATCAAACATTTGTTCAGGATGAGAAAAGGCTTGCCCAAAGACTAAAGGTGCAACATCTCGAACCAACAAATTGACCCGATGCTCTGCGGCTGCGGCGGGCCAGTTGGCAAAGATCTCTCCCCAGCCGAAACAGCCGTCCTGATCCTCAATGCGCACGAATGCTGCGGGCCGGTCTTTCATGATGCCAAAGGATGTTTGAACCGGGTTGGCGATGGGGCTGCGAAAGGCAAATCCCTGTATACGTTGTATGCGAAGGCGGTCGGTCATTCCAATAGGTCCACATCCAGTCGAATAAAGTCCCCGCGATAGATCACATCGGCTAAGTAGAAGATCTCCCCGCTTTCGTCGCACATTATCCTACGCACCTCTGCCATCGGCTCTCCGACCTTAAGGTCAAGCAAGCCTGCCGTTTCTAGATCACATTTGCTGACAATCAAGCTTTGCCGCGCTTTTTCAATACGCAGATCGGTATCATCAAATAACACTGGTAGGGCTAGCTCAGTCCGAAGCAACGCCTCGTGCCGGTCAAAGACTGCCTTGGAAATATAAAGTGTAATAACGCAATATCGCTGCCCATCACGCGAATGTATGCGTCTGAGCTTATGATATTTTGGTGCCGCCTTGCCGAATGTTACCCCATCAGGCAAGTCGGCTTCAGTGTCGTCAAGACTAACGAGATCGGGAACATCACCGCGATAAAGGTCAACAAGTTCAGCGAGGCTGGTCACCACGTTTAGCGGTCGGGTGGGTGGCTGGTGAGGCAATACCATCGTACCCCGACCGCGCCTAGGTTGGACCAGTCCTTCTGATTCAAGGATCTTGACGGCATCGCGGACCGTGATTCGCGCGACCTCGAATTCCTGCATCAGTTCGTCGATCGTGGGCAGAAACTCCCCTGTAACCCACTGACCACGAAGAATTCGCTGTCGCATGACATCTGTGACTTGCAAGTAGAGTGGAGTGCCATCCCGGCGGAGCTTTGGTTTTTTCATAACTGTGAGGTTAGCTGGTTTTCATGTAGCCAACCACCAAAAAGTGTTAAAGTTCTATTTTTAGAATTTTTGCATTGCCAAAAGGTAAAAAGTAAATTAGTCCTAAAAATAGGACTTTAGATATTGGGGGGTGAGGTGACGTGTCAGGGTACGACTACATCATCGTAGGTGCGGGCACAGCAGGGGCGACGTTAGCAGCGCGTTTGACTGAGGATCCCGCCTGCCGCGTTTTGGTCTTAGAGGGCGGCGGTTCGGATCGAAATTTTTGGCTGAAATTGCCGGTCGGCTACTACAAATCTATCTACAACTCGACCTTTTCTCATCTTTATCGCTCAGAGCCTGATGGCGGCATCAATGGGCGGCAAATGGATTGTCCTCGTGGGCGGGTTATCGGGGGGTCGAGCTCGATCAACGGACTGATCTACATCCGCGGCCAACATGAGGATTTTGAAGATTGGGAAGAGATGGGCGCCCGCGGATGGGGCTATGAAAACGTTCTGCCGCATTTTCGCAAATTGGAAACTTATTCAGGGCCGCCTTCACAATATCGAGGGGCGCATGGGCCGCTTCAGATCAGCGAATTGCGAAATAAAAACTCGGCATGTGACGCTTGGATCAGAGCGGCGCAAGAGATGGGGCTGCCCAGCAATCCGGATTTCAATGGGGCCTCTACCCATGGCATTGGATCCTATCAATTAACGCTTCGAGGGCGGTGGCGCGATAGCGCGGCGACTGCGTTTCTCAAGCCGGCGATGGGCCGCCCGAATCTGACGGTTAAGCTTCGCGCCGCCGTGACCGGCGTGACATTTGCAGGGCGGCGCGCGCAGGGCGTTACCTATCGTCAGGGTGGCCAGGAGCGCACAGCCCTTGCCGATTGCGAAGTGATCCTCTGCGGCGGCTCGGTTCAAACCCCACAGATCTTGCAGCTGTCAGGTATCGGACCGGCCGCACTGTTGGGTCAGCATGGGATCACGGTGCGGCATGATGCGCCGGAGGTCGGTGAGAACCTGCAAGACCACATTCAGATGCGCACCATCGTAGAGCTGAAAGATCGCGGGCTTTCGCTGAATGACCATATGCGCAACCCTTTCAGCCTTGCCAAGATGGGGCTCGACTGGCTTGTTGGTGGATCAGGGCCTCTTTCCGTCGGTGCTGGGCAGGTTGGCGGGGCCGCCTGCACCAAATATGCGGCAGGTGGGCGCCCTGATCTTCAGTTGTTCGTCATGCCGCTGTCGGTAGATAAACCGGGAAAGCCGTTGCACCCCTATTCCGGCTTCACGACGTCGTTCTGGCAATGCCACCCCGAAAGTCGCGGCAGCATTCGGATTTCTTCTGCTGATCCGTCCCGTGATCCAACCATCCGCATGAACTATTTCGAGGCGCAGCGAGATCGCGACGTGACGCTTGAGGGGTTGAAAATGGTGCGTGACATCTATCAGCAACCCGCGTTTCGCAAAATGTGGAGCCGTGAGGTCATTCCAGGTGGCGAACTTTGCTCTGATGACGACATGATGAATTCAATTCGCGCGAATGCTACGACCGTTTATCACCTTGTCGGCACTTGCCGGATGGGAAGCGATGAAACCGCTGTAGTTGACCCAACTTTGCGCGTTCAAGGCGTAGAGGGACTCCGCGTTGTGGATGCCTCAATCATGCCGAAGATTACATCGGCAAATACCAATGCCCCCACTTACATGATCGCGGAAAAGGCCGCTGCAATGATCCGCGGCGACCAATAGTTATGCAACCAACCAGGAGGAGAAACGACATGAAAACTTGGACAAAAGCCGCTTGGCTCGCCGGAGCGCTTGCCATTGGGCCGGTGCTTGCATCGGCGCAGGAAACCAATCCAATGGATTGGCGGTCGGTACCAGAGATGGACGATCAGATCACCATGAAAATCGGCCATTCGGTCAATATGGAATGGTCATCGCATACCGCGACTCTGAAACGCTTTGCCGAACTGGTGGCAATTTACACGCATAATGAAATCCGCCCCGAAATCTTCCCTGGCGCCCAGCTTGGCGGAGAGCGCGAGATGGTCCAGCAGGCTCGGCAGGGCGCATTGCAAGTCACTTTGCCCGCCACCAACAACATCGCGGCACTTGCTCCGTCGCTAAACGTATTCATCCTGCCCTATCTAGCCACGTCCACCGAACAGGTGAACTACCTTCAGGATGAGCTCACCCCTTACCTTGTTCCGCGTGTCATAGAAGAGGCGGGCGTGCGCATTGTAGGTTGGGAAAACTCAGGCTGGCGCTCATTTTTCTACAAATCTGATGAACCCATCGAAGAACCCGGTGATCTGGCAGCGCTGAAAATGCGAGTGCCGCCGAACCCGATCATGATTGCATCTTACGAAGCGTGGGGTGGCAACCCGACTCCAATCGCCTGGGCCGAGCTTTATTCGGCGTTGCAACAGGGCGTCGTGGAAGGTGGTGATAACCCGGTCACTGATGTGATGGGTATGAAGTTTGATGAGGTCATCAATCGGATGACAACATTCCACTATACCATCTTGACCCACCCGATCGTCGTGTCGGAGCGTTGGTTCCAGGGCCTGTCCGAAGAACATCAAGCCGCTGTATTGCGCGCTGGCAAAGAAGCCACGGACTACATTCGTTGGTGGCAGCCGCTGGACGAAGCAAACTGGTGGGAAATGGCGCGTGAAGCAGGCTTAGAGATTACAGCGATCGAAGATGAGTCTGAATGGCTTGAAAAAGCCCGCGCTATCTGGCCGGAATACTACGATGCGATCGGCCCCGATGGCGAAGAAGTCGTTAAGAAAGCTCTGGAAATCCTTGCCCAGTACCCGGGCGAATAATCCAACCAACGTTGCCCGCGGTCTCTGATTGCGGGCAAACACAGTCTTGGAGAAAGTGTGTATGGAAAACGTTTTGCGAAAATCTCTTTTGCTGCTGGCCTCGGCGTTGTTGGCATTTATGGTAGTCTCGCTCTTTTTGCAGGTGATTGCGCGAGAATTTAACTGGGCCGTCGATTGGACCGAGGAAACTGGCCGTTTCAGTTTCATCACAATGGTATTTATCGCCGCTGCCTACGGCACGATTACACGGTCGCACCTAAGTGTGTCAGTGTTTTCGGACTGGATATCGAGCAAGATCGGGAAACGGCCCATCGCCTTCTTCCACACCATCGTGGTGCTGGGTTTTGCTGCTGTCATGGTCGTTTTTTCCGCACTCAATTTCATCGACGGGCTTCGCTATCCCAACATCTCTCCTGCTCTTGAGTTCAATCAGAACATCCTTTTCGCCGCGATGTGCGCGGGCTTCGTGATGATCTTCCTTTTGCATCTGCGAGATCTCTTTACTCTTCTGCGCGGAGGATATTTCAATGAATGAAGTTATCCTGGTTCTCACGATTCTCTTTCCCCTCCTGCTGGTTTTGGGGCTCCCGATCTATGTCAGTCTCGGCATCACGGGCCTGACGATCAGCTATCTGACCGATGCGCCGCTCGTGTTTGCAACACAAAACGTGTTGAACGGGCTGGATCAGTTTCCGCTTCTCGCCATCCCTGCCTTTATTCTGGCGGGCAACATCATGGAAAAGGGAGGCATTACCGAAGACATCATCGGCATTTTCCGGCACGCTTTCGGTCACATAGCAGGCAGTCTTGGCCTTGTGACAATCTTTTCCTGCATGTTCTTTGCCGCGATTTCCGGGTCCGGTCCCGGCACGGTCGCCGCAATTGGGGCTATCATGATCCCGGCAATGATCAAATATGGCTACCCCCCCGCATATGCCGCTTCGGTTTCGGCAACCGGTGGTACATTGGGGGTAATGATTCCCCCCAGTAATCCACTGATCATTTACGGGATTATCGCTAACGTCTCTATTGCCGACCTTTTTGCTGCTGGCATGGTTCCGGGGCTCCTCACCGCATTTCTTCTGGCTGGTGTTGCCTACTTTATCGCACGACGCGCGGGCGCGGTAATGACCGTCGATGCCGATGCGCCGCGCCAGAGCATCTGGAACCTAATTTGGAAGGCCAAATTTGCGTTGTTCCTGCCTGTCATGATCCTTGGAGGCATCTATTCGGGGATTTTCACCCCGGTCGAGGCTTCGGTATGTGCCGTTGTCTATGCCCTTGTCGTAAGTCTGGTTGTCTATCGGCAACTCACCCTTGCCAGCCTGCTGGTCGCCTTCGACGGAGCGGTCAAACTGGGTGGTGCGCTGATGATCATCGTTGCCTGTTCGACGCTTTTCGCGACTGTGATTACGCTTGAGCAAATTCCGCAGGATGTGGTCAAAACCTTCAGTGGAATCACCGATAGCGCGATCATCATTCTTCTGATCATCTGTGCCCTGTTGATCATCATTGGCACGTTCATGGAAACGATCAGTGCGATCATCATTCTGGCTCCAATCCTCGTGCCGCTGGTCAAAAGCTACGGCGTCGATCCGGTGCACTTTGGCATTATCCTGATTGTGACGATCGAGATCGCCTTCCTGACACCACCGCTTGGGGTCAACCTGTTTGTCGCCAGCCAAATCGCGAACATTAAATTCGAAAAAGTGGCAGTTGCAATCCTGCCGTTCGTCTTCACCCTGATGATCGCAATGCTCATCGTGATTTTCATCCCGCAACTCAGCCTCTGGCTGCCCGAAACCCTACGAAGCTTGAGGTAACACAATGTCCATAGAAGTCCGCAATCCGGCTAAGTCCATAGAAGTCCGCAATCCGGCTAACCCAAGCGAGATCGTTGGCGTATTTGAGACGAAAGCGCCGGATGAAGTGCCAGCGATGATCGCATCCGCCCACAAAGCACAGCGAGAATGGGCGAAGGCTACCCAACAGGAACGTGGTCGGTTGGTCGATGCTTTTCTGGACGCGTTAGAGGCGCGCGCCGATGACATCGCGACGTCAATCACTCGTGAAATGGGGAAAATCATCGCGGAATCCCACGGTGAGGTCGCCAAGGCCCTTGGCGAAGGGCGCGCCACGACACGGCGCGCATCTTCGCCGATCGGCGAAGTCTTGCCGTCCCAAAAACCCGGTACCGTGATCTATTCGACCCGCCGCCCACGCGGGGTGATCGTTGGGATTACCCCGTGGAACTTTCCCTTCAGCACGCCCATACGAAAGACGATCCCGGCGCTCCTCTATGGCAATGCCATGGTCCTGAAGCCGTCGGTCAGCACTCCGGGTGCAGCTTTCATCATGCAGGAAGTTGCTGACGCAATTTTGCCAAAGGGTTTGTTCCAAATAGCCTATGGGTCGGGCGCGCTCGGGGCTGCTCTGACTTCGGCCGAAGGGGTCAATGCGATCAGCTTCACCGGATCAGTAGCAATTGGCCGGATCGTAGCACAAGCAGCGGCGGCAAACCTTGCCGAGATTAGTCTTGAGTTGGGCGGAAAGAACCCTGTCATTCTGAACGATGCCAGCGATTTGGAAGTCGCTCTGAACCAAATCTATGCAGCAGCCTTTTCGGTCTGCGGGCAGCGTTGTACCGCCATCAGCCGCGTGATCGTGCGCCGCGAACTTGAAGCACAGGTTGTCGATGGGCTGGCACAGCGGGCAAAGGCTGCCAAGATTGGCGACGGGCTTGACACCACATCTACGATCGGGCCTTTGATGGGGGAAAAGGCTCGCGCTGATGTAGCGGGCTTTGTGAGCCGCGCCGTTGCCGACGGGGCAGTCGTTGCCGCCGGGGGAGAGATGATTGACCAGGACGGCGGCTATTTTTATGCCCCTACGGTCCTATGCAACGTCACACCGGACATGGAAGTGGCCCGCGACGAAGTCTTCGGTCCGGTGCTTGCGGTCATTCCCTATGACACGCCGGATGAGGCGCTGGCCATTTGCAACGATGTTGAATTTGGCCTCTCCGCCTGTCTCTATTCAGAGCAGACACCGCTCGTTGAACGGTTTGTTTCTGAAGCCGAAAGCGGGATGCTCCACGTCAACTGTGGCAGCTTTCCTGAAGACCACGCGCCATTCGTGGGCGTCAAAAACTCTTCGCTCGGGGTTGGTGGTTCGAATGGCCCGTCGACGCTGCATTTCTATACGCAGGAACATACGGTCTTCCGCAAGGGGCAGGCATGACCAAGGCAATACCGTCGGTTGATCCCAAGACGCGCTTGTCCGTAACGGCGCATGCGCAGGACAATGTGGCCACATTGTTGGACGGCAAGGTGGACTGTGCCACGATCTCCGGGGGGCTGACCATCGCAAAAGGTGTGCCCTTCGGACATAAGGTGGCGTTGCGCAGCATTTCTCTGGGTGAAGCTATCGTGAAATATGGGGTGGTGATCGGTCACGCCTATGAGGCCATTGGTGCGGGGGAACACGTGCATGTCCACAATATCAGATGAACCAGTTGGCGCCGGCTGGCGGCGCTCTGATGGCCGGATCGGGCTACGAAATCATGTGATTGCCTTTTCAACGGTCGCTTTGACCGACAGGATCACCGGTCTTGTCTCCGCCCGAGTCCCGGGCACCCTGCCCATCTGCCCGTCTTTCCAACGAGGTCTGCGCGGGCCGGATGCTCAGCTTCAGGCAGACATGATACGCGCTGTGATTGCGCATCCCAACGTGGGGGCCGCCCTGGTCGTCACACATGACCGCGCGGCTGCCGCTGACCTGAAAGCTGCCAGCAAACGCCTAGGCAAACCAATAACCGTCGTTTCGATGATGGCGCATCGAGGAGTGCAAGCGGCACTTGACGCCATGGTATCCGATTTGCAATCGCTCGTGGCAAAGGTTTCCGACAACCCGAAAACCGCTATGAATCTGTCCGATCTGACAGTCGCGCTGGAATGCGGGGGCTCCGACCCAACATCGGCGCTTTGTGCAAACCCGGCGATTGGTCGTTTTGTGGATCGCCTGATTTCTGCCGGGGGCACAGCGATCGTGTCCGAGACTGCAGAGTTTTTGGGTGGTGAGCAAGTTGTCCGTTCACAATGTCAAACGCCAGAGGTTGCAGCAGATATATTAGCGTATTTGCAGGCCGAAGAAGAGATGATGGTAGCCGACGGTATCGATTATCGCGGTGTGAACCCGACGCAGGAAAATATCGAGGCAGGGCTGAGCACCCTGACAGAAAAGACGATGGGTGCGATCTGCAAAATTGGCAAGTCGAAGTTTGCAGGAACTTTGGGATTTGGTGAACAACCAGATGGTCGAGGATTGTTCTTTATGCACACTCCGTTTTTCAGCCCGACATCGCTGACAGGTATGGTTCTGGGCGGCGCACAAATCAACCTTTTCGCCGTAGGCGTCTACAATCCGTCCGGCCTTCCCCTCGCGCCAACCATAAAAATCTGCGGTAATCCAATAACCTGTGCGGAGTGGTCGGACTCAATTGATATGGATGTGTCGGGAGCAATTTCTGGACACTCCACATGCGATGATCCTGCCGAACGCATATTCGACCTGATCGGCCAGATTTCTGATGGAAAAGTGACTTGCGCGGAAAGATGGCAGGAGGGTCAAGTCATCGTTCCGATGTCGCGTTTGCCTCTTTAGATCATTTGATGAGGTTGTACCGCGAGATTCATCAAAAGTCTGAAAGTCCGCCTGCTAAACGAGATTACCCTGCGGCTTCAGCAAATTGGCGAAATCCAAAGGTCAATGGCGTTTCGAAATGCCGTTTTCGGATCATGTTCACGGCCTCGATCACGTCCATCGTCGTAGACACTGATGCGCCGGAACCATCTAAGGATTGTATGCGGAAGACGACTTCAGCGCACTACGGAATTTGAAGACTATCCAATCATTCAGTTCAGGCAAAAAATGGGATTTGCGAAAAAAGTTTTCAACCGAGTTTTTTACTTTGGTTGCGGAAAATGCTGGAGCAGGGTGCGCCATCTATTGGAATGCTCCAATCAACCGTTCCTTTCGCGAGCAACGCGAGGCGCATCTGAACTGCTGATTAAGTAAATGAACACGGTTTAACACTCTCGATACAGGCGACTTATGACCGAAACTAAACTACACACACATAGTGATTTGACGGCGGCTGAAATCGGCGCTCTCGCACATTTGTATCGAGGTGAGGTCTATCGCAGTACAATTTGGCGAACCAGACTGGACACCACGACCAATTGGTCCGTTGTCTCGCTAGGCGTCGCCTTATCAATCTCCTTCGCTTCGCCAGAAGCCTCACCGCTTCCGTTGTTAATTATTGGTATTCTGATTTGGTTGTTTATGATTCTCGAAGCGCGGAGGTATCGCTACTTCAATGTTTGGCGCGCCCGGGCACGATGGATGGAAAGATATTTTTATGCTCCCATGCTTCACCATGAGGACTATCAGAATAATTGCAAATGGCAGAACATTTTGGCAAATGACTACCTAAAACCAGAATATCATGTCAGCTACGTTACGGCCATGGGCCGGAGGGTTCGTCGTAACTATTTGTGGATTCTGATTATTCAAACCATTGCCTATTTAGGCAAATTGATAATCCACCCAACCTCTGCTTCTTCGGTCGAAATACTTGTCGCAAGAGCCGGCGTGGGCCCAATTCCAGGAGAACTAATTTTGTTAGGAGGTCTGCTGTACGTATCTAGCTTTGTCATGTTGACTCATTATGTAAGCCGTAAGGACGCGTTGAATGCAAAGCTCAGGAGTGCAGGCGACGCGTTAGGGTGAAAGAGTGTGATAACACTCAAAAGTCGCAAGTCAGAATAGCGCGCACCCCGCCAACAGAGCCTGTTGCAACCAAGTAGAAATGTCACCGGGTTCGCAAAGCAGAAACGTCACCAAGAGGCGTGACGTAAGCAAGGCTTAGCAGCCCGTAGACCCCAAATATCGGAGGGCTGAAAAGCCTTGCGGGGCTCAGGTCATAAACCGTGAGCCTCCCCCACTGAACCGGTCCACCGCTATGTTTAGGAAACGGAGGACCATGAATGGCAAACAAACGACCAAAG
>NZ_JALRGW010000035.1:0-15131 GCF_023253315.1 Aestuarium sp. | reverse complement strand
TGAAGCCATCATACAAATGGATCAGAGGCCATATATGCACTAACTATAAACTTGGACCGGTCAAATGAGGCTGCTCAGTCGCGATGGACGAATTGACAGTGTTACTGGCGGATGGGTTGCTTGCGAATGATGCATCGGCTCGTCGAACGACCCGGTCTTTGATCGACTTTAATGCCACCCGTCGCGCCAAAGAATACTTGGAAAGTAACCTCAGTGAGGCTGTCCAATCGGAGGAGCTAGAAAAAATCACTGGTTTGGACAGGTATGCGCTGTCGCGCCAGTTTCGGAGAGCCTATGGAACAAGTCCGTATCGGTATCTGACAATGCGCCGACTAGATCAGGCGCGTGGTGACATTGCAGCTGGTGTACCTCTGATCCAAGCGGCTCTGCGTGCAGGATTTTCTGATCAAGCGCACATGACGCGTCAATTCAAAGCAGGCTTTGGGATTTCACCGGGTCAGTGGCGACGATTGGTTCAAAAAAACAATAATTGATCAAAGCCGACCTTCGTTTGATCATCACAAAGGCCGCCGCATGACCGCTCTGTGCCTACGTTGTTCGATGCGATACGAAACATCCACGTTAGCCCCACTTGATTTTTGACATTGCACTTGTCAAAATGACATGCATAATGTCAATATGAAAGCAGAACAACTCCACCAACTGATTTGGATGTCACGCCCCTTGATGCAAGCTGCGGAAAGCTGCGTTGAAAATGGTTTGACTGGCACCAACCTTACCGTCCGTATGCGTGCCGTTCTCGAGATACTGCACAAGTACGGAGAACAGACCGTGCCGGAACTTGCGGCAAGGCTCGAGATCCAGCGGCAATACGTCCAAATCATGTGCAATGAAACGCTGGCATCGGGTTTCACTGAGCAACGTCCAAATCCCCGCCACAAGCGTTCGCCTATCCTGACGTTGACCAATCAGGGCAACGCGCTCATCGAAGATATCCTTTCTAAAGAGATGCAGATCATGCAGGAAATGAGCGAAGACCTCAGCACGGAAGATATTGCAACCGCACTTAAGGTTATACTTTCTGTGGTGGACGGTTTGAAAAAACGGACCGGAGAACGAAAATGACAGCAGGGTATATTATTGGTGCTGCGGTCCTTCTCCTCATACTTTGGCTCGGCGATGGCATAAGACGCATTGGCTCAGTCAGTGTCGGGGAACCCATAGGGCGACGTAGCGGATCAGCCCTCCTGCTGATTGATCTTCAATCCGTTTTCTGGGATCGCGGCCCCTATACAGACGCTTCAAAGCAATCTGCTGCCGACGTCATTCTTGAGGAGGTCGCATCGGCTCGGGCACAGAACCATCCTGTTATTGCGGTCCGTCAGGAATGGTCGATCCCTTCAACAAAATTCTTGGCGAAGCTCACGATGAAAGGCCAGGCGCTAGAAGGCAGTGAAGGGACAGAACTCGCGAGGCCATTCGTGTCGTGTCCTGAACATGTGATTGTAAAGCGTTTGCAGGATGCATTTGAAACAGGCGAGCTTGATGCTCTTTTAGAGCGTCTTAACGTCGGCTCGCTGCGTCTCGTTGGTCTGGATTTAAACTATTGTGTGCAAAAGACAGCGCTGGCCGCCAGAAACAGAGGCTATGACGTCACCGTCATTAAGCATGGAACTCTCGCAGTTGGACCTACGGAAGTTTCAGAGAAGCGGATGTCGTCGGCCGGTGTCGTCTTTTCCTGAGCGGGCATTAGTTCTTAGAAGGTGACCAGAAGGAACTGCCCGCTCTACTGACCCGCTCTGCAGAAGTGACCCCACAGTCCGCCCAACCCAGCGAATGGCCGCGAAGGGCTGGTTGCCATGTAGCGACAGATAGCACCCCCAGATTATCTGCTAATATAACAATATAATCTGGGGATTAGCGCTTTGTCGGACCGCTGATGGGACCCCTTGGGGCCACTGAATTAACCGTGCAGAGCCTCAATTGCGTCAGTCAGTGTGACAGCGCCGAGCAATTCGCCAGCCCTGTTCACAACGCCAACCGTTTGATCTGGTGCTTGCGCGAGAGGGGACAGCGCTTCGTCCAAAACCGTCGCGCCACGCAGCGTAGGGCCTTCAAACCTCTCAACAGGCTTTGCCAAGGCACGCAGTTGGATGACCTTTGCGCGGTTAATATCCTTGGTGAAGTCGGCGATGTAGTCGTCCGCAGGTTTGAGCACAATTTCCTGCGCGTCACCCTGCTGGATCATTGATCCGTCCCGAAGAATGGCAATGTTTTCACCAAGACGGAGTGCCTCATCCAGATCGTGAGTGATGAAGATGATCGTCTTGTGCAGTTCTTCCTGAAGTTCGAGAAGGATCGACTGCATGTCAAAACGGATCAGTGGGTCGAGCGCGCTGAAGGCTTCGTCCATCAGGAGGATTTCTGCGTCCGTCGCCAATGCTCGAGCCAGACCGACACGCTGTTGCATACCGCCCGATAGCTGCCCTGGGTAATGATCCTCGTAGCCAGTCAATCCAACCCGATCGATCCAGTGACGAGCACGTTTGGTCGCTTCGTCTTCGGGTACGCCTTGGATGTTCAGACCATAGGCTACGTTTTCCCCAATTCGACGGTGCGGCAAAAGCCCAAATTTCTGGAAAACCATCGACGTCTTTTTCCGACGCAGGTCCCGCAGTTGGGTGTCGGACATCGCCAAAACGTCTTCGCCGTCGATCAGGATTTCCCCGCCCGTGGGTTCGATCAATCGATTGATGTGTCGGATCAGGGTGGATTTCCCCGATCCCGAAAGCCCCATCACCACCTGAATTTGCTTTTCAGGGATTTCGAGCGACACGTTGTCGATCCCGAGAACGTGGTTATGCTGGTCCAGAAGGTCCGATTTGGACAATCCTTTTTGGACCAGCGGCAACATTTTTTCGGGCGATTTGCCGAAGATTTTGTAGAGATTTTTAATGCTGACTTTGGTCTCAGTCATTGCCGTGCCCCTGTCGATATGCCTGTAGACGTTTGCCGTAGCTCTGCGTGACGCGGTCAAAGATGATAGCCAATGCAACGATGGCGAGGCCGTTCATCAGGCCCAGCGCGAGGTATTGGTTCGAGATTGCGCGCAGCACAGGCACGCCGAGGCCTTTGACACCAATCATCGATGCGATCACGACCATCGACAGTGCCATCATGATGGTTTGGTTGATGCCAGCAAAGATGTTCGGCAGGGCCAGCGGGACTTGAACGCCCAGAAGTTTTTGCCGCGGTGACGCGCCGAACGCATCGGCCGCTTCGAGCACGTCTTTGTCCACCAAACGAATTCCGAGATTTGTCAGGCGAACGATTGGCGGAAGCGCGTAGATGCAGACGGCCAAAAGGCCGGGAACCTTGCCGATGCCCAAGAGCATCACGACAGGGATCAGATAAACGAATGACGGAATGGTCTGCATCACGTCGAGGATGGGCGTGATGATGCCTTGTGTGCGGTCAGATCGGGACATTAGGACGCCCAGCGGAATCCCAACTACGATGCACACCAGCGTCGCGACCGAGATGATCGCGAGCGTGGCCATCGTGTCTTCCCACATGTCGAAAATGCCGATCACAACAAAGGCCGCGACGGCTCCGATCGTCACCTTCCACGACCGTGAACCCAGCCACGACAGGCCACCGACGATCAACAGAATGATCGGCCACGGTGCCGCCAAGAGCAGCTTTTCCAGCCAAATTAGAAATTGCAGAAGCGGGTCGAAAAAGTTTTCGAGTGCTTCGCCATACGCGCGAGAGAACGTTTTGAACGTCTCATCAACAGCCTGTTTCATGCCGCTCAATGTGCGGCGGCCAAGTGCGGGAAATTCCAGCAAGAATTCCATTCTGTGTCCTTAGTCCCAAATTATACCCATGAATGGGAAACGGGGGGCACAGGCCCCCCGCATGTTTTCGTCAAGTCAGCAATTAGAGTTCGGACTTGATGCCTTCAGCAGCTTCGGCGCTGACCCAACCGCTCCACAGGTCTTCGTATTCTTCGAAGAAGTGGTAAGCAGCATCTTCGCCAGTGGCCTGATTTTCGGTCATGTAAACGAGCATGGCGTTCATGACCTCACCCGGGAACACCCGTGTGCCGAGGTAATCAACAGCCAAGCCGCCCTCTTTCATCAGGCGATCGGTGATGACCGAGTGCACTTCGGACTCGGTGTAGGACGTCGGCTGCGGATCGAGGCACTCCTGTTCGGGCTTCACGATACAGCCGTCCCAGTTTTCAGAACCACCCCACGGGGTTTCCCAGTCCAGAATCTGAAGCTGGTATTTGCCGATCACCGCAGTCGGCGCCCAGTAGTAACCAAACCAATATTCGCCGCGCTCAACCGCTTTGGCGATAGACCCATCGAGGCCCGCTGCGGAACCCGGATCAACCAACGTCCAGCCTTTTTCTTCCATGTCAAAGGCACGGAACAGGCTGGCGTTCGACAGCTGGCAACCCCAACCCGCAGGGCAACCCATGAACGCACCGAGCGATTCATCTTCGGCGTAAGGGAAGAACTCTGGGTGTTCGAGGAGTTGCTCGACAGTAGTAATTTCAGGGTGATCAGCTGCGAATTTAGGATCGACCCACCAACCTTCGCCGAGCCCATCAATTGGGCCGCCATTGACGGAATGCAGACGCCCTTCTGCCATTGCAGCGGCCAGCGGATCCCGAACAGCATTGATCCAGAGTTCGCCAGCTACGTCAGGCTGACCCTTTTCATTCATAGATGCAAAAGTAGTCGTTGTTGCACCCGGGATAAGCTCGACATCGCAGCCGTAGCCCGCTTCGAGAACGATTTTATCGACGTTTGCCATGAACTCGGCCGAAGCCCAGTCCATTTCGGCCATAGTCAGCGAGCCACATTCTTCGGCCATTGCTGCATTTGCAAAGCCCGCGGTGAGTCCGATGGCAGCGATTGTGCTAAGTGTCTTGAATTTCAACGGTCCAGTCTCCCTGGTCATATTTCATTTTGAAGGGTCGCCGTTACGGCCCCTCTTGAGACGAAGTCGAAATGCTGCAGATGCAAAAATACGACCACGCATGTCGCAAACAGAACATACGCTGGACCGTATGTAAACTGGCATTCCCAAATGAACTTGCTAAGCCAACACTAGAGGGAGCGTGCTACCCAAATGCCCTCGAGCAGAATTGCCCCTTACTATAGCGATATTGGCAGGACAGAGGCTGCACCTTCTGCAGCTAAATCCCCTCGATTGACCGACAGTTCATCGGCGTTTGGCTCGGGTGTTTTTTGCTTCGAAGGCCGTCGCAGAAAATAGACCATGGAAGTGATGTCGTTTTTCGGTGTATCCGAGGGTTCCTTTGCAAGGGCGCTTATCCATGACCATCACCCACCTCGTTACGCACTCTGGCGGCTTTCATGCCGACGAGCTTCTGTCGTCTGTCATCCTGACCCGCTTGTACCCACAAGCCGAACTGGTGCGGAGCCGTGATGAAACGTGGATCACCCCTGCCCCGTCGAAAATCATTTATGACGTGGGCCGCGACTATGACGCTGTCGCGCAGATTTTTGACCACCATCAGCGCCCGAACCCATTGCGCGAGGACGGCCAGCCTTACAGCTCATTCGGTCTGATTTGGGCACAGTATGGGCGCGACTACCTCGCGGCAATAGATGTTCCCGACACGATGATCGAAGACGTGTTCGCCAGCTTTGATAAGAATTTCGTCCTGCCCATCGACCTTTTGGACAACGGTGCCGTCGCGCCTTCGGTTGCGGGGCCGCTCTCTGGTCTTACGCTCCCTGTGCTCCTCGAAAGCCTGAAGCCCGTATTCGACGACCGTTCCCCAACAGCAGATGATGACGCATTCCGCTCGGCCCTTCCCATCGCGCGAGCCTTTGTCGAAGCTCGCATCCAGAACGTCGTCGCAAAATACCGAGCCGAAGCGATGGTCCGTGACGCGATAGAAAAAGCGGGGACTTCAAAGGTGCTCGAACTGCCAATGGGCATGCCATATCGATCAGCCGTCGAGAAAGCCGGCGCGGATCACTTGCTCTTTGTGATCCATCCACGCGATGACGATTGGGCGATTAACGGGATCAAACTGTCTGGTGACACCTTTGACCAACGCGCCGATCTGCCGGCGGCATGGGCTGGATTGACGGATGAAGCGCTCGAACTAGCGTCCGGTGTCACTGGCGCAAAGTTCTGCCACAACGCGCGCTTCATCGCCGTAGCCAACAGTTATGAGGCCATTCAGAAAATGGCCGCCATAGCGGTGGCAGAGGCCGAAAAGACAATCGGCCTCTAATCCGCCTCACACTTTGGGGATGTGAATATCGCGGGCGAGCCGTTTCAACGCGGCAGTCCGATACGGTGCATTTGGTGCGCCAGAACCCACATAGTGACCTGTGCGTTGGATGATTCCAAAGAAGAAACCATTGCCGTAGCACCAGCTATAGAGCTGATAGTAAGCCCCTTTTTCGTCCTCGTCATACAGGATGTTAGCTGTCTTCAAGCGAGATATCTCTCCTGCGCTTATGGACCCACGTGCATTCTGATCGGCGAAATAGTTTTCAAAGATCGGAAGTGCCAGCGACAGCGCGCTGGTTGGCGACGGACATAACAGCCGAAAGACGCATCTGAACTTTGTCTTATGCGAGAGTAAGGGGCATAATATCTCCTCCGTTTATATGCCAGTGCTTCTATGTAGGCAAATGAAGCATCGGGAGGATGCTGACAAATAAAAAATCTAAATCAACAGGCGATATTCACTTTGTATGTAAATTCGGTATAAAACTTACCTCGACAAAATAATCGATTATAACACCTCAAACGCCGCACTGAGACCATCGACTTATTTTGCGAAAATTTGGAGACTATGCACCACACCGCCGTTGATATGAGCACGCAAGACGGACTCTGCCGTGTCGGCATCTCTATTCAGCGCGGCATCAAGCAGGGCCTTATGTTCAGCACTCGCGACATCGCCACGGAATGTCAAAAGGCGCATTTGGTAGCGGAGGTATTTGTCAAAAACGATGCCGTGGACTTGCAACAGTTCGGTCGAACCACAGGCAGAAATCAGCGCCTGATGAAACTCCCAGTCGTATTGCTTCCATGCTTCCCGTGCGCTGTCATCACCTGACTGCATACGCTTTTCCATCTGGGACAGCTTGTAATGCGCCGAAATAACATGCGCCTCCCAATCCGTTGTCCCTTCCGCCAGTGACTGCCGAAGAGCGTAGCACTCCAATAGAATGCGAAGGTCCGCGATTTCCTTGAGGCCTTCCTTGGAGATGGGCGCCACAATGTGACCGCGCTTTCCTTCGGCCACAACAAAGCCTTCAGAGACAAGACGGTTCAGGATCTCGCGTAGCGTCGGGATCGACGCGCCATAGGTTGCCTTGAGGTGAGAAAGCCGAATTTTCGAATTAGCATCCAAGCGACCAAAAACGATGTCGTGACGCATTACGCGGTAAATATCGTCCCCAAGTTTGCTCATGATAATCCCTAACTCCACGCCTTTCCTCAGACGAGCGGAGGATAGACAGGTAATTGGGAAGTGCAACAGACTTGACCCAAATCGATTATATGGCAATGATCAGGTCTAAATAAAGGCAAGAAAATGCTCCACGATACGCTTCAAGACCCGTCCAAACTAACCCGTGCAAGCCGCGTCTCGAACGAGATTCGCGACGCTATTATTGCGGGCAAAATGAGGCCCCGCGCGAAGGTGAACCTTGATCACCTTCGCGAAGAATACGGTGTATCTCTGTCACCGATCCGAGAAGCGATTTCCAGATTAGTTTCCGATCGGCTCGTTGAATTTGAAGACAAAAAGGGGTTCAGGATCGTCCCTCTTGGCATGGCTAACCTGCTGGAGATCACCCGTCTACGTGCGGACCTCGAAGCTCTCGCTCTTAAACACGCGATAGCGATAGGAACGCTTGAGTGGGAAAGCAAAATTCCAGCTGCGATCCACCACATGAATAATTCCACGGGGACCAATCAGACCGACGCACACGACCTGTTCCACGCAAGTCTGATTCGTGGATGTGCGATGCCGATGCTACGTGATTTGTGCGTCATGCTTGGCAATCTCCACAAACGATACGCCAATATCCTGAACTATGATGGAGCGGGACGGGACATGGCTGGCGAACACGCCGCGATTGCTGACGCGGCTCTCGCCCGAGATGCGGAACTCGGCCCAACCCTGCTCGCCCGACATATCGAACGCACGGGCAATGACCTAAGCGCTCTATTCGAAAAACGCGCCAAAGATTTCAAGTGAGGAGAACACCATGTCCAAAACCGTCTACATTCTGAACGGTCCGAACCTAAACCTATTGGGCAAACGGCAGCCGGAAATTTACGGTCGCGACACCTTGGACGATGTCGAAGCAAACTGTTCTGCCGTGGCGACCGCTGCTGGCTTTGCCGTGAAGCTACTGCAATCTAACTACGAAGGTCAGATCGTCGACTGGATCCACGAAGCCCGCGAACAAGCGGCAGCGATCATCATCAACCCAGGTGCGCTGACCCACTACTCCATCGCGGTTCTCGACGCGCTGAACACGTTCGAAGGTCCCGTCATCGAAGTCCACATTAGCCAAGTGCACAAACGCGAGCCCTTCCGCCACCATTCGTATGTCAGCATGCGCGCTGACGCTGTGATGGCTGGTTTTGGGATCAACGGCTACACACTTGCAACCAGCCATGTTGCAACACTGATCTAAAACAAAAAACGCGGCGCTAGAGGTAATCCAGCGCCGCGTTGTCATTGTAATTTGAGTAAATTAAAGGCCGCCATGACCAAAAGAATTGCGGTCGCTGGCGCAGGTTTGATCGGACGTCGCCATGCGGAAGCAGTGCAACTGTCCCCCGCTGCCACACTCTGCGCAATTGTGGACCCAACAGACGAAGGCAAAGCATTCGCCAGTAGCTTGGGCGTCAGGCGGCATCCCGACCTTGCGGCTCTTTTTGCAGCGGGCGAGGTTGATGGAGTTATGCGAGCCGTTCCGAACACCATTCATGGCGTCACTGCAATGCGTTGAGGCGGGCATTCCCGCTATTGTCGAAAAGCCCTTCACAACGGATTTAATTGAAGGACGCAGGGTGCTTGCCGCGGCCAAAGCCGCGGGCCTTCCGCTTTTGACAGGCCATCATCGGCGCTATAACCCGTTGATACGAAAGGCTGTTGAAATCGTTCGAAGTGGCAAACTTGGTCACATCACCACCGTTCAAGCGCAAACGTGGTTCCTCAAACGTGATCAATATTTTTAACGTCGATTGGCGCCGCAAGGCGGGCGCTGGCCCGGTTTACCTGAACCTGATCCACGACATTGATCTGCTTCACGCCCTGTGCGGACCAATTACCTCTGTCCATGCGATGGAATCCAATGCGGTTCGTAGGAACGAGGTCGAAGAAACCGCTGTCGTTCTGCTGAAATTTGAAAGTGGCGTCTTGGGCACTGTCAACGTGAGCGACGCGGCATCGGCACCGTGGAGTTGGGAACTCACCGCACGAGAGAATGCGCATTATCCCGCGACTAGTGAAAACTGCTATTGGCTCGGCGGAACCGAAGGGTCGCTTGCCCTTCCGAACCTCGCTGTTTGGACGCACGACGGGCCGAACGGCTGGTGGTCCCCCATTTCGGCGTCGAAACCGATCTTCGAATTTGACGACCCATTGGTTCTACAAATTTCCCATTTTGCTGAGGTTATCGCAGGCACCGCAGAACCCGTGGTTAGCGGCGCCGACGGTCTGGCGGCTGTTGAAGTGATCACGGCTATCAAAAGGTCCACCGCGACGGGGAAAACAGCCGAAATCGCGAACCTTTAGAAGGCTATCGTTCTCGCACAGCGAGCGCCCAATAGTCGGCAATTGGTTTAACCAAATAGGACACCAAAGTGCGGGGCCCAGTCGACAGAAACACTTGGGCTGGCACTCCTGCAGGAAGCGGGAACAAGTCGTCGTCTATCGCCACCTCCAAGCGGTAGGTCGCCCTTCCGGTCATTTGGTCGGTGATGGTATCAGGAGAGACTAAGCGAACTACGCCACTGACATCTGGCGTGGCGACTGCATCAACTGTCGGAAACCGAATTCGTACCGATTGGCCCAATTGAACGCTATCAATTTGGGTTGGATCAACCTCCGCGGCGATTATGCGCGGTTAGCCCATTGGAGAAATCGTCGCGATCTCCGCACCTGATGGAATTACTCCGCCGATTGTTTTGATTTGTAGGGCAGTGACAATACCGTCGATGGGCGCCCGAACAACGAGGCGATCCACGAGCGCCTCGATCAACGCTAAGCGCTCTTGTAGTTCCTCAACCCGCGACAAGGTCGTCGCTAATTCAGCCCGTGCTGCATCTCTGGTCGCGGCTTCCAAACGAAGCCCTTCGGCAACATAGCCGTCGGCGGCACCTCGCGCTTCGGTTATCGCTATTTCGATTTCGGCAATTTGCGCTTCGAGCCGCGCCTCTTCACGTTGCAAAGCGGAGACCCGATTGGCTTGTGTCAGCCCAACATTCAGCGAGGCGGCCTGAGCAACAAGTTCATCCTGAACGAGCGCGATCTGAGTACGCACCGCCGTCAACTGCCTCTCCCGCCCCGCCGCAATTGCATTTGCTTTCGCTTGCTGTTGCGCGAGCTGCAAGTGTGCCTGCGCTTGAGCCGCTCGCCCCGCCGCAAAAATTGCGTCTTGGCCGGCATCGACTGGAAGACCGTCAAAATCAACTGCAGCCGCCCCCACTGCCTCTGCCTGCAACCGTGCCGCTTGGGCCAGCAATGTCGCCAATTGCGCCTGAATGACAGAACGTTGGGCGACTAGTTCAATGCCATCGAGTGTCACAATCGGATCGCCCGCGCGCACTTCCAATCCATCCTGCACATGGATTTGAGAGACCACACCCCCATCAGGATGCTGCACGACCTGTCGCCCAAGGGAATACTCCACATGGCCAGATGCAATCACTGCGCCGTCGATTTTGACAGAAACTGCCCAGACTAAAAAGCCAACTAGCCCAACCAGGATGACCTGAATGCCGCGTTTCATCGACCTGTCAAAAGAGAAATCAGCAGTCAAAGTCATGCGGGAATACCCTGCGGCTGGACGAATTTCTGAAGCACCGCATCACGTGGCCCAAAGGCGCGCATTTGACCGTCGCGCAAAATCATCACCTTATTACATTCCACCAAGGCAGAGGGGCGATGCGCCATGACGACCACAACCTTTCCCGCGTCCCGCGCATTCGAAATTGCATCGTTCAAAGCCTGAACCCCAACATCGTCCAGATGTGCGTTCGGTTCATCCAAAACTAGCGCAACTGGATCACCAAAGAGCGCACGAGCGAGACCAATCCGCTGTTTCTGTCCTCCAGAGAGTTCAGTCGCGCCGCGGTCGACGACCGTGTCATAGCCATCGGGCAGCCCAAGGATCACATCGTGCGCCGACGCTGCCTTGGCCGCTGCTATGATCGCTTGTGGGTCGGCATCTGGCGTAAATCGTGCGATGTTCTGTGAGATGGTGCCGTTGAAAAGTGCGACGTCTTGGGGAAGGTAACCGAAATAGCTCCCCAATTGGTTGGGTTCGTACTGGCTCAAGGCAGCACCTCCCAGTCGAACATCACCGATTGCTATAGGCAATATCCCCACGATGGCCTTGGCAAAGGTTGATTTCCCTGCGGCTGATGGGCCAATCACTGCGATCGCATCTCCAGCGTTGGCCTTAAACGATATGCCTTGGAGCGTTGGCCGTTTCTGGCGTCCTACGACAACCGCCAGATTGGTCACTTCAAGCTGTGCTGCTGGGCGAGGCAAGGGCAGTCTCATTGTGCGCTGCGTGGTCATCGACAACGTCTGATCCAAAGTTTTCCATGCCGAAATAGCGCGCTGCAAATGGGGCCAATGAGAGACAACCTGTTCTACAGGCGAAAGAGCTCGACCAAGCAGGATAGAACCCGCAACCATCACCCCGCCTGAAATATGGCCCTGAATGACCAGAAGGGCCCCGAGGCCAAGCATACCAGACTGCATCATCATGCGCGCTGAACGACTGAGCGAGGTGACCACACCGCCAGCGTCCGAAACCTTCAGCGAGGCACCAAGCGCCCGCATCCGTAAATCCTGCCAAATATCGCCCAACACTGACGCCATCCCCAACCCACGAACGGTCTCATTATGCGCGCTAATTGCGAAGGCATGAGCGTCAGCGCGCGACGTCTCAGCAACATCTCGAGATTGGGGGGAGGCAGTCAGGCTGTGCTTCACCAGCGCAAAAGCGAACACAACGCCAACCCCAAATATAGCGAAGCCGCCCATCACAGGGTGGAACACGAACAAGACGCCGATAAAGATCGGCACCCAAGGCAGATCAAAAATTGCACCCGTTCCGGCTGAGGCCAGTGCCGCACGGACGACCGTCACAGAACGGAGCTCTTCGCTCGGTTGGTTCTGCATCAACACCGCATCGTAAACACGGCGATCCAAAGAAGCCTGAAATTTCGCCCCAATGCGGGTGAGCACGCGACCACGATAGATATCCAGCAGCCCCATCAGCACATAGCAATACACGACAATTGCAAACAAAACGCCCAAGGTCGCCGTCGATCGACTGATCAATACTCGGTCATAGACCTGAAGCATGAACAGCGGGCCCGTGAGCATCAAGAGATTGATGACCGCACTAAAAAGCGCAACGACGGCAAATGCGCGCCAAGAAAGGTAGAGCAGGTTTAGAAGGTTATTGGGGGATTTCGAAACGTGCATAGAGCACCCCGCGATTGGACTGGCTTGCTTGGCCCAATCAAATATCGATTTGGTTCAAATCTGATTAATTACGATGCCGAAAAGTAGGGCGCCCAATTCACTTCGCTCTAGCCGTATTGACAGCAAACCACGTCTCACTGAGTGTTTGACCGACCCCTTAGTGACAGGTTTCCAAATGCCCACTGCAGATTTGATTATCGAAAACGCATCCATTCTCACAATGGATCCAGAAAATCCCCGAGCAGAGGCATTGGCCGTTCAAGGCAATCGTATCATCGCCGTCGGCAACGCCACGTCGATTGAGCCATTGGCGGACCACACGACCAAGCGGATCGACGCACAAGGTTGCACTGTTCTGCCTGGACTGGTCGAGGCACACATGCACTTGTTTTGGGGAGGATACGGCTTGAAACTCCTCCAACTGACGGGCGTTAAGGGGCTGGATCAGCTAGCCCCTCGGCTGCGAGCCTATGCAGATGCTAACCCGACCGAAGGCCTACTTATCTGCAAAGCCGCGGACTACAACCTGTTCGGTGACGGGAAACATACTACGCGACAGGATTTGGACGCGGCTCTCTCCGACCGACCCGTTATTCTACTGTCCAGCGATCATCATACGGCTTGGGCAAACACGATCGCATTGGAAAAAGCTGGGATCCTATATGGCGCCAAAATGCCCGTAGGGTGTGAAGTCGTAATGGCCGACGATGGCACCGCAAGCGGCGAGTTGCGAGAACAATTCGCATATGCACCCGTCCTAGCCTTGCGAACCTCTGGCGGACGCGAGGATTTGGGCTTCGCGGGCTTAGAACCCTCCACACCGCCGACTGCGGAAGAAAGAGAGGAAGACCTCGACACCCTACGCAAAGGCCTCGAATACTGCGCCTCGTTTGGCTTTACCTCGCTCCACAATATGGACGGGAACTTCTATCAATTAGAATTGCTAAGGGAATTGGAGAGGCGCGGCGAACTCATCTGCCGCACCGAAGTCCCATTTCACCTCACCCCTGAAAAACCGGTTTCATCGATTAGCGACGCGCTCGAGATGCGCGAACGATATTCCACGGACCGCCTCCGTTCGGGACGCATCAAAATGTTTATGGATGGCGTGATAGATAGTGGCACCGCCTTCATGTTCGAACCCTTCACCGACGGTAGCACATGCGAACCCCTGCACACTGCTGAGAGGTTTAACAAAATCTGTATCGAGGCGGACAAACACGGACTGCAAATTTCCGTGCACTCCATAGGTGATGCAGCCGTCAGGCGAACGTTAGAAGGGTATGAAGCAGCTCGAAAAACCAACGGCCCTCGCGATAGTCGCCACCGTGTAGAGCATATCGAAGTGATGCATCCTGACGACCTTCACCGTTTTGCCGAACTTAGCGTGATCGCATCCGTCCAACCTTCACATCCTCCCCTGGCGATGGACTTTCCGCGCGACCCGTGGGCAGCAATGGTCGGTGAAGATCGCTTGAAACATGCCTTCCCAGACAAGGCCCTGCGTGAAGCGAACGTACCGATCGCCTTCTCCTCAGATTGGCCAATCACCGATATTAACCCTATGCGCAGCGTAAAAGCGGCCATGACGCGCCCAAAGCTGTCAGATGATTGCCCCGACAATACCTGCACGCTCCACGAAGCCTTGCATGCCTATACTTCAGGAGGCGCGTATGCTGGTTTTGATGAGGATCGACTGGGGATGCTGAAGGCTGGCATGCTTGCAGATCTCGTGATTATGGACAGCAATCTTGAAGATTTACCAATCGACGTGCTCGATCAAGCCAAAGCACGAACCACGATTGTTGACGGCCAGATTGTTTGGGGCGTTTAGGCTATTGCCAAACGCCGACAGCCCCGCTTGCGGGGTTACTAGGCACTGAATGTATTGAGGAATTTGTATTGGTTGCGGGGGTAGGATTTGAACCTACGACCTTCAGGTTATGAGCCTGACGAGCTACCGGGCTGCTCCACCCCGCGCCGGTTGTGACTTGAGTGTCACTGGTGCGATTATCCAGCTATTGCGTATTTGTTTTGCTTTGCTGGAAGATATCGAAAGAGAGAAAGTATTGGTTCTTATTAGGTCTGGCGGTGACTTACTCTCCCACGTCTTAAGACGCAGTACCATCAGCGCAACGGCACTTAACGGCCGGGTTCGGAATGGATCCGGGTGTTTTGCTCGTGCTATAGCCACCAGACCGAATAAGAACCAATTTTTCCAAGTCGAGTACGACTGATTGTGTGTGTATGCTCTTGAAGTTCCAGCGTTGTTTTTACTGGATCAAATCAAGCCTATCGGACGATTAGTACCGGTCAACTGAATGCATTGCTGCACTTACATCTCCGGCCTATTGACGTGGTGGTCTACCACGGTCCTCAGGGATACCTTGTTTTGAGGGGGGCTTCCCGCTTAGATGCC
>NZ_JALRGW010000034.1:0-19126 GCF_023253315.1 Aestuarium sp. | reverse complement strand
AATGACTTCGGGCAGGGTGGTTGCGGTGCTCTCAACCGCGCCAGTCAGCGGGTAGCAGCCCAGTGTACGGAACCTTACGGATTTCGTCACAGGGGTCTCGCCTTCGCGCAGCGGGAAGCGATCATCGTCCACCATGATGGTCAGGCCGTCGCGTTCAACGGTCGGGCGCGGTGCCGAGAAGTAGAGCGGCACAATCTCGATCCCTTCGAGGTGGATGTACTGCCAGATGTCCAACTCGGTCCAGTTCGAGATCGGGAATACGCGGACGCTTTCGCCCTTTGCTTTGCGAGCGTTGTAGAGGCGCCAAAGTTCAGGGCGTTGGTTTTTCGGATCCCAGCGGTGGTTCGCGGAGCGGAAAGAGAAGACGCGTTCTTTGGCGCGGGATTTCTCTTCGTCACGGCGCGCGCCGCCAAAGGCAACGTCAAAACCGTATTTATCGAGCGCCTGTTTCAGACCTTCGGTCTTCCACATGTCGGTATGAAGCCCACCATGGTCGAACGGGTTGATGCCGCGCTCTGCCGCTTCGGGGTTTTGGTAAACCAGCAGTTCCATACCCGCGTCTTTCGCCGCTTTGTCGCGCAGCGCATACATGTCACGGAACTTCCAAGTGGTGTCGACGTGCAAGAGCGGGAACGGCGGCGGGGCAGGGTAAAATGCCTTCTTCGCCAGATGTAGCATGACGGCAGAGTCCTTGCCGACGGAATAGAGCATTACTGGGTTTTCGGCTTCCGCGACAACTTCGCGAAGGATGTGAATGCTTTCAGCTTCAAGGCGCTGCAGGTGGGTCAAAGTCTTTTGGGTCATACTCGAATCGCTTTGGTGCATGTTTTGCCCAGCGATAAACGTTAGATTGTAGTAGCGAACCTCCCAAATGGGGGGTATGTAGAATTATGGCCCGTTTTGATGACCAGACAGAGCTCACACGGACACTCTTTGCCGATGCTGCGGCAAGGGATGTTGTGCCGTGGGCAGCGTTTCTGGATATGTTGCGCGAGGTCACGCAGGCCGATGGCGCGGGCATTTGTGTGGACGCTGAGGAGGCTAGTCTTTGGTCCCGGGGTGAATGTCCTCCGATTGATGCTCCTCTCCGTGGACGTTTGCGGATCGACCGCGTTTATGCCCAAGACGGCTTGCCCCTCGCAGATTGGACTAAGGGGTTTTTGCGTGTCGTGAAGGCACGGATCGATGCGACCTCGCATGTGACTGTCTGGCTGCATCGTGGTTTTCACCGCAAGGATTTCCGCAGTTCTGACGGGCAAATCCTCTCTGCTCTGACGCCGTTTCTAGGGCAGGCGGCGCAGATGTCACTAACATTGCGTGCAGAGCGGACAGAGGCGGCCTTGTCAGATACTCTCGCCTCGCGGCTCGGCGCGGGGTGGATTGTGTTCGATCGGTCAGGCGTCGTGCAATCATTGTCTGGTGCCGTGCGAGAGTGGGGCGAACGCGAGGGGCTGCGGATCGAGGATCGGCGGCGGCTCGAATTTTCTGATGCGGATGTTGCGCAGGACTATCGAATGGGATTTGCTGCTGTTTTGGCGGGAGAGGGTCCCGTTACGGTTCCGATGCTTGGCGCCGAACTTGTACTGTCGCTGAATGATGATTTTGGAGACGGTGCGGTTGTTGGATCCCTTCGAACAATGCCGATGGCGTCAGAGATTTCAAATGAACGGATCGCAGCGCATTTCGGTCTCAGCCGCAGCGAGGCACGACTACTCGCGCAGTTATGTGATGGTCACACCTTGCGCAGCGCCGCTGAGGTTCTTGGCTGGACCGAAGAGACCGCCCGTAGCACATCAAAAGTGATCTTTGCGCGGCTTGGCGTCTCGGGTCAGCCCGCGATTATTAGGCGCATCATGGGGAGCGGTGTTTGGTTCTAGCTACGGTGCGCCAAAGAGGTGCAGCACCACGGGAATTGTGAGCAGCGCGCCGACGGTCTGCGATGTGACAATCCCCGCCATGAACGTCCCGTCGCCACCCATTTGTCGGGTCAACACGTAGGACGATGGGGCCGTCGGTACTGCAGAAAAGACAACGAGGACGAGGGCCTCCGCACTCGACAAATCGAACACATAGGCGACACCCACAGCCAAACACGGCATCAGCGCGAGGCGGGACATGGCGTTGCCTAACAGCGGGATCAGGTCTTGGCCGAGCGCAGATGGGCGAAGTGCTGCGCCGACACACAGGAGGCCAAGCGGCAAGCTACCTTGGGCCAGTAGTTTCAACACTTGGCTCGTTCCGAATGGCAAACCGACATTGGTGATCGCCAGCACGGCGCCGACAACGCAGGCCACCACCAATGGGTTCATCCCGACCTTTTTCAGAAGCATTACGGGCGATCGCCAGACCGCCCCGTCACTTAGCGCGATGATCGCGAGGATGTTCACCAATGGCACGGCGATTGCGAGGTAAACTGCCGCCCGTTCAAGGCTTTGCGCGCCAGCCACCATCGCGAGGACGGAAAGGGCGAGGTAGGTGTTGAACCGCAACACTCCTTGGAGTGCGGGGCCGAACCGTTCTGTTGGCGTGGGGCGAATTGCGCGGAGCACATAGAGCACGACCGCCCCGATCATGATCGTCGCAACTGCCGACGCGCCGAGGCGCAAAATCTGTGGATCACGGATCGGCGCATTGGCGAGGTTCGACACCAATAGAGCCGGGAATAGAACGTAATAATTCAGCCGTTCCGCCGCGGGCCAAAAGGCGTCAGACGGAAACCCTTTGCGGGCCAAAACAAAGCCGCAGCAAATCAAGGCAAAGATCGTCCAGATCGCCGTCAGCATGTCTGTTCTTCCTGGCTGCGCACCGCGAAATCAGGCTCTATTCTGCCTCAAGGCTTTCAAAAACCTTGCGCGCCGCACGGAAACACTCAAGCCCCTGAGGGACGCCGCAATAGATCGCAATAACGTGGATAATGGCGCGGATTTCTTCTTTGGAGACGCCATTATTGATCGCGCCCCGACAGTGCAACTCCCATTCGTGCATCTTGCCCAAGGCACCTATCATCGAGAGGTTCATCATTGATCGCGTCTTGGCGTCTATCACGTCGTCACCCCAGCCAAAGCCCCAGCACCACGCGGTCATTGCCTCTTGGAACGGGCGGGTAAAGTCATCGGCCGCGGCGAGGTTCTTTTCGACATATTCCGCGCCGAGCGTTGCCTTGCGCTGCTCTAACCCTTTGAGGAACAGGTCTTCGTCGAATGCAGTCATGGGAGTGTCCTTTGCGGATTAGCTGGGCAAGCCTTCGACGATCACGATGGATGCGGTCGCAGCGGCGTCACGATGGGCGCGGGCCTCTTGATATTCGGGGGAGTTGTAGCAGGCGGTCGCGAGGTCCATGCTGTCAAACTCGATCACCACATGGCGTTGCCACTCAGCCCCTTCGACAGTGACCGACGGCCCGCCACGCACAATGAACCGCCCGCCGTATTTGTTGAACGCAGCGGGCGCGATGGCTTGATACCCCTTATACGCATCGGGATCGGTAACGGTGACAAGGGCAATCCAATAGGCCTTAGGCATGATCAGGTCCAGTTTCTGCTTTGAGGTAGCGTTGTGCTGTATGCGATGCATCATCAATGTGACGATGAACGGCAGTGCGGGCTGCATCGGGATTTCGGCTTAGGATCGCGTCATAGATTGCGGTCATATGGGTGAGGCCCGACACAGGCCTATCCGTGGCCGATAGCGTCAATGCTCGCAGTCGACTGATCCGACCGTTGAGCCGCTGAACAATGTCCCATGCAACGCTATGACCTGCCGCCTCGAAAATGATCTCGTAAAACCGTGTGGTGGTTTTGCGTAGCTCTGACCATTCGCCCGTTTGTGTGGTTTCACCAATGCGTTTGAGCGCCTCGCCCAATGACTTTGCACAGGCCGCGTCATGCATTTCAGCACAAGCGGCGGCAGCTGACCCTTCGAGTTGGCGGCGAATGTCGTAGATCTGACGCGCCTGATCCCAGTCGAGCGAGGCCACCGTCGGGCCGCGATTTGGCACCAGTTCAACCAGCCCTTCGGCCTCAAGAAAACGGATCGTCTCGCGGATCACGGTGCGGCTCACACCCAACTGTTCGCACAAGGGCCGTTCGACGAGCCGTTCCCCAGGCGCAAAGTGGCCCGAGATAATCGCCTCTCGCATCCGTTCCTGCACGATATCGCGCAGGGTTTGCGGGGCTTTAGCAATTTTCAGAAGGGTGGTTTTTGGTTCGGTCATGGGGTGGAGGTTAGCAATCGTGCGTGGTTCTCACAAGATATGATTGACATATTGTCTGATGGTATACCATAAATTCTCCAACACCCTCGAATAAGGAATCTGCTGTGCCTGCCGAAATCAGAAAAACGCTCCTCCACGTCGAAAATACGCTGATCGAAGGCGGCAAGTCGGCAGAGCGTCCTTTGACCCTCATCGCGGCGATGGCCGTCATTCGGAACCCGTGGGCGGGGCAGGGGTTTGTCGAAGATCTCGCGCCAGCGATCCGCGATTGCGCGCCGGGTTTGGGTGAACTGCTGACTAAGATGATCATCGACTCGGCTGGTGGCGGCGATAAGGTCGAAGGCTACGGCAAAGCCGCCATCGTCGGCCTGAACGGTGAGGTCGAACATGCCTCGGCCTTGATCCACACGCTGCATTTCGGGAACCACTACCGCAACGCGGTTGGCGCGAAATCCTATCTGTCGTTCTGCAACACCCGCGGCCCTGCCAATGCGCCGTTGCTGATCCCGTTGATGGACAAGAACGATGGCGGGCGTCGGTCTCATTACCTGACGATCCAAACTTCGGTGTGCGATGCCCCTGCGGCGGATGAAATCCTGATCGCCCTTGGTGCATCGATCGGAGGCCGTCCGCATCACCGCATTGGCGATCGTTACCAAGACCTCAAGGAGTTGGGCCATGACGTCGACAACCCTGCGGCTGTCTAAGTCAGGGCGCACGGTTGCCCTGCGCGATCATGGCGCGGGCGATCCTGTGGTGCTGATCCACGGCGTCGGGATGCAGTCCGCGTCTTGGGGTCCGCAGATCGATGTGCTCGCCAAAGATCACCGCGTTATTGCGGTCGATATGCCAGGTCATGGCCGGAGCGATCCTTTGCCCGAGGGCAGCACCTTGGCCGACTATGTGGCGTGGTGCGCCGAGGTCGTTCAGGCGTTGGGACTGGGCCCAATTGCGCTGGCGGGTCATTCGATGGGAGCGCTGATTGCGCTGGGGTTTGCGATTGAACACCCAGAGCATGTGACCCGTGTCGCCTTGCTGAACGGCGTTTTTAAACGCGCCGCCGCCGCTCGGAATGCCGTTATCGCACGGGCGGCAAGCCTTCGGGATGGGGCAATCGACCTCCAGACACCGCTTGATCGTTGGTTTGGCGATAGTGCTGCCGATCAAGCTGCGCGAGCGCAGGTCAAAGGGTGGCTCTCTGCTGTGGACCTTAATGGATATGCAACTGCATATACAGCCTTCGCGCATGGCGATGCGACCTACGCGGACCGCATTTCACAGATCGAATGCCCGTTCCTCGCTCTGACGGGCGATGGCGACCCTAATTCAACACCCGCGATGTCACTGGCAATGGCTGATCTGGCCCAAAACGGTCGGGCTGTGGTCATCAACGGGCATCGCCACATGGTAAATCTGACCGCCGCCGATGAGGTGAGCGCCCATCTGCTAGATTGGCTCCGCGCCCCTGTCAGCCAAAAGGAGCTGCAATGACCGACATCGATCCTCGTGCCCTGCGCAATGCCTTTGGCACCTTTATGACCGGCGTGACCGTGGTCACCGCGAAGGACGCTAACGGTACGCCGTTAGGCTTTACCGCGAACTCCTTCACCTCTGTTTCGCTCGACCCGCCACTGGTGCTGGTCTGCCTCGCGAATTCGTCAAAGAACTATGACGCCTTTATCAGCGCGCAGGGCTTTGCCGTGAACATTTTGGCGGAAACACAAATCGCGCTGTCGAACACCTTTGCCAGCCGTGTCGAGGACCGCTTTGCCGAGGTCGATTGGTGCGATGGTCCGAACGGCAGCCCGATCTTGGCGGATGTGAGCGCGTGGTTCGATTGCGCGATGCACAAGACCGTCGACGCTGGCGACCACGTCATTTTGATCGGTGAGGTCAAAGCCTTTGACGCCAATACCACCTCTGGCCTTGGCTATGCGCGAGGTGCCTATGTCACGCCATCTACCGCCGCCGAGGCGCTCGAGCATAGCGGCAACCTGATCGTATCCGCGCTCATTGAACGCGATGGTGAAGTGCTTTTGATCGACGACGGCAAGGGTGGTCTGACGCTGCCGGAACGCGCCGCCAAAGATCAGGGGGCCTCTGCCACTTTACGCGGATTGTTCGACACTGTCGGCGTAGATGCGCAGCCATCGTTCCTTTACTCCGTGTTCGACGACAGCGACCGCAAACGTCAGCACATCTGTTTTCTCTGCCAAACAGGTGATGAGACCCCGCAGCAAGGCCAGTTCATCCCTTTGACCGAGGACACATTGGCCAAGGTCAGCGACCCGGCGATTGTCACCATGCTCCGCCGTTTTGGGGCAGAGGCGCAACTGGGCACCTACGGCATTTATTACGGCGACACAAAGAGCGGCGAGGTCCGCCCCATTTCCCACGGGAGACAATAAAATGCGTTTTTCGTTATTCGTTCATATGGAGCGCGTCTCGTCCGATCAGGACCAGAAAGAGCTTTATGATCAGTTCGTTGAACTCGCTAAAATGGCCGACGAAGGTGGGATGCACGCGGTCTGGACTGGTGAACATCACGGCATGGATTTCACCATTTCGCCGAACCCGTTTCTAAACCTGATCGACCTCGCGCGGCAGACCAAGAATGTACGCCTTGGCACGGGCACCCTGATTGCTCCGTTCTGGCATCCAATCCGCCTCGCGGGTGAAGCGGCGATGACCGACATGATCGTCGATGGGCGGCTGGACCTTGGTATTGCGCGCGGGGCCTACAGCTACGAATACGAACGTATGATGCCTGGTATGGACGCGTGGGAAGCAGGCCTACGGATGCGAGAGTTGGTGCCTGCGATTAAGGGCCTGTGGAAAGGCGACTATGCCCAAGAGGGACAGTTCCATTCTTTCCCTGCGACGACATCCTCGCCCAAGCCTGTGCAAAAAGACGGCCCGCCTATCTGGATTGCGGCGCGTGACCCGAACAGTCATGAATTTGCGGTATCGAATGGCTGCCACGTGCAGGTTACACCGCTCTGGCAAGGTGAGGCAGAGATCATCAAACTGATGGATACCTTCAACGCGGCCTGCGAGAAATTCCCAGAGGTGCCGCGCCCCAACATCATGCTGCTGAACCACACGTACATCGCATCTGACGCCGCCGACGCGCAGCAAGCAGCGGAAGAAATCAATAGGTTCTACTGCTATTTCGGGGCATGGTTCAAAAACGAACGCCCTGTATCGCAGGGCCTAATTGAAACCCTGTCGGATGAGGATATCGCCGCCCACCCGTTCTACACGCCCGAGGCCATGCTGCGTGACAACGTCATCGCCACGGCGGACGACGCCATTGTGCGGATCAAAGGCTACGAGGACATGGGCTATGATGAATACTCGCTCTGGATTGACAGCGGGATGAGCTTTGAACGGAAGAAGGCCTCACTCCAGCGGTTCATTCAGGACGTAATGCCCGCATTTGCCTAAAGGACGACACATGCAGCAGTTTCAACAATATGTAGGCGGTGCGTTTGATGATGGGTCCGCACGGTTTGACAGTCGCGATCCGTCGACAAACGCGGTTTGGGCCTCCATGCCAGAGGCTCGCACTGCCGATGTGAACCGCGCTGTTGAGGCTGCGCATGCTGCATTCCTGTCGCCAGAGTGGTCGCTGATGACCGCAACGGCACGGGGTAAACTTCTGTATCGACTGGCGGATTTGATCGCTGAAAACGCGCCAAGGTTGGCGGAACTAGAGACCAAAGATACTGGTAAGATCATCCGCGAAACATCTGCGCAGATCGCCTATGTCGCTGATTATTATCGCTATTATGCGGGCCTTGCCGATAAGATCGAAGGTGCCCACCTTCCCATCGATAAACCCGATATGGAGGTCTGGCTTCGCCGCGAACCCATCGGCGTTGTCGCTGCAATCGTCCCGTGGAACTCGCAACTCTTCCTATCTGCGGTCAAGATCGGCCCTGCCTTGGCGGCTGGCTGTACCGTTGTGCTCAAAGCGTCCGAGGAAGGCCCCGCCCCCTTGCTCGAATTCGCGCGGATATTCGATCAGGTAGGATTTCCCAAAGGCGTTCTGAACGTCATTACTGGCTTTGGCGCTGAATGCGGCGCAATGCTGACCTCGCACCCCATGGTCGCCCATGTTGCTTTTACAGGCGGCCCGTCCACGGCACGACAGATCGTGCGAAATTCGGCTGAAAACCTCGCCTCTACTTCACTCGAACTCGGTGGCAAATCACCATTTATCGTGTTCGACGACGCGGACATTGAGAGTGCCGTGAATGCGCAGGTATCGGGTATTTTTGCGGCCACTGGGCAAAGCTGCGTCGCAGGTTCACGCCTAATCGTGCAAAACGCGATCAAAGACATTTTCCTCGCCCGCCTCAAACAAAAGGCCGAGGCCGTGGTGATCGGCGCACCAGACAAGATGGAAACCGAAGTCGGCCCGCTTTGTTCAGCACGGCAAATCGAAACAGCAGTCGACCTGATCAAACGGTCTGTCGATTGCGGAGCGACTGTGATGACAGGTGGCGCACCACTCGACCGCGAAGGCAACTATTTTCCGCCCACGATCATCGACTGTTCAGACGCCAAAGACGCACCCTGCCTCAGCAACGAGTTCTTTGGCCCTGTCCTCTCCGTTATTGGGTTCGACACCGAAGCCGAAGCACTCGCCATCGCGAATGACACGAAATTCGGCCTCGGAGCAGGGGTCTTTACCCAAAACCTCACCCGCGCTCACCGCATGATCCGCGGCATTCGGTCAGGTATCGTCTGGGTCAACACCTACCGCGCCGTTAGTCCGATGGCGCCTTTCGGCGGGCATGGGCTCAGCGGGCATGGTCGCGAAGGCGGGATCGAAGCGGCATTGGATTACACGACCACCAAAGCCGTCTGGCTTCGCACCAGCGACGATCCCATTCCAGATCCGTTCGTGATGCGATGATGGTTGATTTTTGTATGTCGTCCAGAGCGCATCCATAGAAGTTAAATCATATCGAACAGTTCAGGATTGTTGTCCGTATCATAGAGGCTGAAGTTAAACCGTTGGTTCTATTCAGTTGTCCCGATGTAGGACTCCTTCAATAGCAGAATTTGCGTGTGGAATGGATCGCACTGATTAGCTTGATTTTGCCGCCGAGGCGAATTCGGTCAGAAGATCGATAAAAGCACGAACGGCAGGAACGCTGGCGCGTCGAGGCGGAAGGCATGCATAACCTTCGATCATGGATCCTTGGTGGCGTGGTAGGGCGCGAACGCAGATGCCTGATTTGACCATCAAGGCCCCATCGGAAGGTTTCTTCGTAGAACCACGCTAAGGGGGAATTTTCAGAGAACATCTTCACGTTCCCCAGTCTCTGGCTGGTCTGATGTTCAGCGGCCGCGCAATTTTGCGGTCAGCGGCCCCAGAATGCCAATCGAAGTCGCCGGATAGGATGACGTGCTCCCACCCGAGCGGCGAGGTATGCGGAAGCAGCTTGGCATCGTAGAGCGGGCTGGCCTGTGCGAGGTGGCTGGCCGCTTTGTCCATGTAGATCGTGTTCCAGAACGTGATGGCGGCGATGACGAGGTTGAGCGCCATGGCCCGTTTCTGTTGAGCCGCGTCAGAACGATCATGAATGCGCCCTTGTGAGTGGGCAAAGACGGCCCTGGCCAGCGAGTGCCGCGCTTCGCCCTTGTTGAGGCCTGCGTGGCATTCCATGCGCAGAGCGGCGTTCTCGATCCAGTCAAGCATGAAGAGTGTGCGTTCGATCCGACCGATTTCACCGAGGGCAAGATACAGCCTGTTTTGCTGGCGGTACGCCCCAAGCTTTCGCAGGATTTCAGACGGTTTCAGAGATCTGTCATGGATGCTGGCCGCGAGTCGCATGACGTCGCCCCAATGCTGCCGGATCACCTCTTCATTGATAGGCTTCCCGATCAGAGGCGACAGGGTAGGCCACGCCTTCGCGCCACCGAAGCACGCCAACCGCCGGTCGGGAAAGTCGCGCAAGCGCGGGGCAAACGTCATCCCCAACAGATGGAACAGGGCAAAGACGTGGTCCGACACGCCGCCGGTATCTGTGTAGTGAACGAGGGGGTCAAAACTGGCCGGATTGCCCAGAAGACCGTCGAGCACAAAGGGCGCTTCGCCCGCCGTCGCCCCGATGACGCTGGAATGGAACGATCCGTACTGGCCCGACAGGAAAGAATAGATTTTCAGGCCGGGATCAGGCCCGTACTTGGCATTGATGAGTCCGCTGCCACGATTGGCAGAGAAGAACTGGCCATCTGATGAGCTGTGCTCAGCCGCGCCCCAGTGTCGCGCGAAGGGCAGACCATGATGGGCATCGACAATGCGGCCCAAGGCATCCGCGAATGTCTCGGGCCGAAGGTACCATGTCTGCGCCCAGGTCAGTTGCGCATGGCTGACACGCGATGAGGCGTGGGCCATCCGCTCCAAGCCGAGATTGGTGGCTCCAGCCAAGATCGTGGCCAGAACTGCAGCGGGTTCATCGTGCTGCTTGCCAGACCGCAGGTCGGTGAAGGCATCAAGGAACCCGGTCTGCGCATTCACCTCCCAAAGCAGCTCCGTGATGCGGATACGCGGCATCACGGCGTCGATGGCCCGTTCCAAACGCACCGCAGCAGGAGGTGTCACCGCATCATGTGGTGTGATTTTCAGCCGCCCACGCTCGATACGGACGCCGATAAGAGCATTGCGTTTCAAGGCGCGGTCCACTTGGTCAAGACGTTTCGCCAACATACTCCGGCGATCAGCCAGCCACGCGTCCGGATCGGTCTTGAAGCCTGCATCCCGCATGACAGTTTCAGCCGTGTCCCGGGGCATCAGGTAGCTGTCGAACCGGCGATACTCACGACTGCCGTCGACCCAGACATCCCCGGCACGCAGGCGGTCTCGTAAGGTGGACACAATAGCGGTTTCATACACGCGCCGTTGTGGCTGACCCCCTTGGACGATCAGCGACGGCCAATGCTTGGCGGCAAACGGCATGGGCAGATCATCGGGCAACTTGCGTTTGCCGGTGCGGTTCTGATCCCGCAGCAAGGCGATGGCGTCCTTGAGATCGTCCCCCGCATCGGTCGCATTGAATTGGAAGGCCTCCAGAAAGGCAGGGGCGAACTTGCGCATATACGCATAGCGCTCGGCCGCCAGAGAAAGCGGGTCACTGGTTGCCAGCTCTCCGAAGCTGGCGATTTCGTCACGCTTGCCCAGGAGCGTATCCCATCCGACATCCGCATCCAGCGCAGCAAAGGGGTCTTGCCCCAGGTCTTGTGCGCGGGCCATGGCATCAATGGATGCGCCGAAGAGCTGCATCAGCTTGCCAACCCGGGTCTTCCCCATACGCCAAACCTCCTCCTGATGGTTGCGGGATCTTGAGAAGAGCTGGCCGGTCAGTCGCTCGAACATGGCGATGGTCGCGTCGGTGATCGTGACGGATAAATCCGCCATCTGCGCCGCGAGTGTTGCGATCCGCCGCCGCTCGCCAAAGTCGTTCAGCAAGCTCACGGGCGCTACAGCACCCTCGCGCGCGAACTTGAGCAGCCGGTCCGGGTGCAGACCCTGGCCAAGATCTGGAGGCAGATTCAATGATCGCAAATATTTCAAACGGTCCAGAAGCGCGGCCATGCTGGCCGGGCTGGTCGAGTGCGGAAAGCCGCGCAACCACGTGAGCCGCGTTTGCCCTACGGACGGGTCATTCACCAAGAGCGCCTGCAAATGGTCACGTTGCTCCAGTGAGAGGGCATCAAACAGCGCCGCGGCAGCCTCCCTTCGCGCGCGCGCCCGGCCCTTCAAGGCGAGGCGCTCAAGCGTGTCCACGCTCGGCAGCGCCAAACGGTGCTTGCGCAGGTCCGCAATCAGCGTCTCGACAATCTTCACGCCATGATCCGTCGCAAAGGCCGCCCGCGTGGCGATATCCTCCGCCTGCTGCACATGTTCAGATCCGAAAGGGGACAGACCCAAATGGCGCATCGCGAGGGCATGGTGTTCATGCTGCGTATTTCGCCTGACGGCATATTCACCGAGAGAACAAGCATCGATCTGAAGTTGCTCTGCAAGCCAGGCGATCAGTTCAGCTGGCGGCATGATGCCTTCGCTCCATCCCAAACCAGGGTAGCGCAGCAGACAAATATGCACCGCAAAGCCAAGGTGGTTTTCGGCGCGGCGGCGAGTACGGATCAGATCAATGTCATCTCCGCTCAGCAGATAGTGACGGATCAAGGCTTCAGAATCTGTCGGCACCCCGAAGAGGTCCGCATACGCGCGGGAGGAAAGAAGTCTACGGGCCATAAGGCGTCCTCAAAACGTTGTTGCAAGTTTGGAGACGCCCAATATTATAGAGACTGTTAAAAAGACAGATATCCTGCACAAATCCGGGATTAGAGTCACCACCTGCGATCAGGCCCTAAAACGGCCGTTTTGGAGACACCATGCCACGCACTGGCGACATCCTCGGATACGCAAGGGTCTCGACCGCCGACCAGGATTTGTCCGGCCAGAAAGATCGACTGCTACAACATGGCGCTATTCGCGTCTTCGAAGACGTGATCTCCGGCAAGACGTTCAACCGGCCCGGTTTGGCAGCCTTGCTTGATCAGGCCAGGCCCAACGATACCCTCGCCGTCATCCGCCTCGATCGCTTGGGCCGCTCGCTCAAGGAACTTCTGGAAACCGTCGATAACCTCAAGGCCAGAGAGATCAACCTGATCAGCCTCGAGGAGCGGATCGACACGACATCTGCCGCTGGAGAACTCGTATTCCATGTCTTCGGGGCCATTGCGCATTTCGAGCGCCGCCTGATCTCTGAGCGCACCAAAGACGGCCTGATCAACGCTCGAAAGCATGGCCGCACCCCTGGTCGCCCGCCATTGCAACCCGAGACAATCTCAGCCCTCCAAGATCTCGTCAGCGCAGGTAAATCCGTCGCTCAAGCCGCAAAACACCTCGGCATAGGCAGATCAACAGCTTACAAGGCGATCAGAAATGCCACGCCGTAAGCCATGTTCAGGCTTCGTTCTTCCTTAGCGTGGTTCTACGAAGAAACCTTCCGATGGGGCCAACAAGTGCAAGTACGGCGACAATTGAGTATTTTCGAAATGTGCGAAGCATGTGAAGCATCCTATCGAGTAGGGTGTAAGCAGCATGGCTCCGTAAGTATATTATTGCAACATTAAATATACTATTGATATAATACGTATAATCAATCTTATGTTAAATAATTGCTTTCAGTCTGCAATTACTCAATTTTTGTTGAGCCAACAAATAAATCAGTCTGGCCAGATTTGATCGCGGACTTGATGGGTTCGGGCGGCATTTGATCCGTAAAAAACCCATCGATTTCTGAAATATGCGCTATTGGCATCATGGCTTCTGCGTTAAATTTTGTATGATCAGCGGCAGAAAATTTGGTGCGGGAAATATCCAATGCTACCCGCGATACCTGCGCATCGCGATAGTCGTAATCTAGGAGGTGGCCATCATCGGTAATGGAACCTATGCCAAAAACACCATAGTTCACGCGTTGCTTTAGCAGAAATTCGGTTGCTGCTTCACCCGTAATCGCGCGGTCACGCGATCGTAGCAATCCGCCAGGAATCATAATTTCAAATCCGGTATTTTCATTCAGAATCAGTGCAACACCGACGTGGTTGGTGATCACTGTTAGTGATTTGTGGTGGATCAACGCGTGGGCGACGGCTTCCATTGTTGTACCTATATCGATAAAGACAGATACTCCATTAGGGATTTTGGCAGCGATTGCTTCCCCAATCAGCGTTTTTGCGTCAACGTTGTTATTTTTGCGACTGGTATAGGCAAGACTTTTAGTGCCTGGCAGAATTCCAACGCCCCCATGATGACGTTCAAGCAATGACTGATCGCTGAGAAATGTGATGTCACGCCGCACTGTTTGTAGGGACACACTCAAGTGTTTTGCGAGCGCTTCGATAGACACATAGCCATGTTCACGCACCAGATCTACCAATTGGTACTGTCGCTTGTTAACATCGGAAGCCTTGCGTCTTGCCATATCGTCTCCCCAGCATATCCCACCGCCTCAAACAAAGACGCTAGTTATGCGTCGATGTTAGCACACGTCCGACGTAGATTTAGCTTAAGGATAAACGCAAGTAAACTCGTGCCGCTTCCTTCATCAGTTCAAAAGACGTCTGTCAGCAAACAAAAGGTAAGAGACCATCACATTTGACCTGCTCCCCTGAAATGTCCTGCGTTTGAGGTTAGCCTGTTCTCCAACTGAGGAGACAGACGATGAAGAGACGCCATTTCAGCGAAGAACAGATCATTGGAATATTGAAAGAGCATCAAGCTGGGCTTGGCGCGAGGAAACTGCGCCGCAAGCACGGTGTCAGCGATGCGACCTTTTACAAGTGGCGTTCCAAGTATGGCGGAATGGAAGTGTCTGACGCAAAAAAGCTGAATGCGCTCGAAGCCGAGAATGCCAAACTCAAGAAGTTACTTGCTGAGCAAATGATGGATGTGTCGACGCTTAAGGAGATGCTGGGAAAAACTTTTGAGGCCTGGTTCGCGCAGAAGCGCAGCGACCTGGGCTATTTGAGAAAAATGATACAATCAAAAACGGGCATGCGCCTTGGCTGGGATCGACCCACGTGTCTATCGACGTGTGTCGAAGCGGCCAGCGGATACTGATCTGCGAGATCGGTTGAAGGATCTGTCGTCTGAGCGGCGGCGATTTGGCTATCGGCGTTTGCATATCTTGCTTAAGTGCGAAGGCTGGCAGTGAACTGGAAGAAGCTGTACCGGATCTACCGCGAAGAAGGGCTAACAGTCCGTAAACGCGGCGATCGCAAGCGTGCAGACGGCACCAGAACGCCCATGACAGTCCCGCAGGGACAGAACCAGCGGTGGTCATTGGACTTCGTATCAGACAGCTTGTCGTATGGTCGTAGGTTGGGTCTATCCCAACAAAGGTACGTAACCCACCACAGGAATTTCTGCGTTGACCTGCATTCATGCGCTTTTCGTTGATTTTGGTTCTCCTGTTTTCACTTCATTTCTACGCTGCATTTTTCGGGGGCAGGATACCGAGCGTGTCGCGGAGCTTTTCTTCTGAGAAGTCGTACTCGCCGAGCATGTTGATGTGAGCCCATGACATGGGGGAGTGGGCTGCAATCAGGTGCAGCAGATTTTCCCTGGCCTCGGCGTCCGGTGCCTTTTCGACCCGTCTGGTGAGGTAAAGATAATTCCAGCAGATGATGGAGTTTCGGATCAGTCGGTTACAGCCTTCTGCGATCTCCTGTTCTTCCTTTTCGGTCTGGGTGTATTCGCGCGGGTTTCCGACTGCCACAGCGCGGGTGAAGCGGTTGGCGAGCTCGACCTTGTTGAGCTGTTTTTCGATGGCCTGTCGGAGCGCCAGCCCATCGACATAGCGCAGAATGAAGAGGGATTTGATGATCTGCCCAAAGGCTTTCAAGGTTTGGTATAAGGCATGCTGGCGCGAGTAGGAATTCAGCCGCCGGAAAATATCGGAGGCGGTGTTTTCCTTGAGTTTTATGGTGGCCACGAGGCGCAGAAGATCATCCCAGTTGTCGCGAATGGCCTCCTCATTGATGGTCTTATCCGGTCGGATGACCCAGTCGGGATCGGCCTGGTTTTTTGGTTTGAAGATATAGAGGGTCTGTTTGCCGATGCCTTTGATACGTGGGGCAAATGAAAACCCCAGCAGATGGGTCAACCCGAAGACAGCTTCCGTGTATCCGTGGCTGTCGGTGGAATGAATGTCGCTTTTCACGATGTCGTTGTGCATGAGCCCGTCGATCACATAGGCGCTTTCGCGATCTGCGGCGCTGATCATCAAGGAATGCCAGAGGAAGTTGCGCTCGTCGACAAAGGTATAGGCGCTGACCCCCTGACCTTGCCCGAAGTACTTGAATGATCGGCTGGCATGCAGGCTGTCGCCGCGCACCTCGAACTTTTGACCGTCACTTGCGGTATGGAGCTGATCCCGTGTTTGGCGATAAAGGTTCGGCAACTCCATTCCATCCATGGCCTTGAGCACGGCATCATTGGCCGCCCGGATGTTCTCCAGTGAGAAGCGCCAATTCACGGTGTGATCCAGTTCGCTTTCTGTGACGCTGGACGATATCCGAGCCATCTTGCGCACGCCGATCCCGCAGCCCAGCCCCATGATCCCAGCCAGCAACGCGGGATGCGATGTAGCCTGTCGTACATGGGTTTGCTGCCAGTGTTCGAATGACCGCAGCATATTGCAGTGATTGTTGACGGTCTCCAGCACCTGCGCGAGTGCCACGTCATGGCGCTGCGGAAAAAGATCGCCCAATGGATCAGTGTCGCGGGCATCAAGTGCCGGGGTGGCAATGTGGAATGTACCGTCCTTGCGCAGCTTGAGGTGGGGATTACCCGCCGCACAAGCATTGGTCGTTCTGTATTGGGCCGTGAGTGCTGCGTTTAGTCGCCCCAGAACAGGTTCAGGATCAGCGAATTCCGTCAGACCTGCACGTTCCAACAGCCGGGCCTTTTCCCGGTGCCAGCGGTTCTTGTCGATCAGATAGGCGTCCATGGGCCGGTATTTGTAGGAGCATTCGACATTCAGATCACCTGCCTTGATCGCTGCGGTGACCGCCTGAAACAGAAACACCTTGTAGAGCGACACCCGGAAAGAGCCATCACCTCGCATAACAGCCGCCCGCTGTTCAGCGTCGAGAAAACCCATTGGCGCGTGGTTGACGGACAAATCCCCATCGTTTCTGAAGTGATCAACCGCCTCCAGCAGCGCTGCCGCCCGGCTGGATGGCATGAAGGTGAGTGCCCTCAGCAAGGGACTGAGGCGATTTTGCAGCTTCAGGGATCGCGCTTCCAGAATATCATGCCAACTGGATTCACTGGTAGTTACGGCCAGATCATCCTTGAGCTGGTCGAAATCGTCTGTCTTGCCTTGATCGAGAAGGGCCTGCGTTGCAGTGATCTTCTCTGCATCGGATAGATTGGCCGCAGACATAACAGTTCGGATATCACGCAGGACACCGAAGACGGATATCTCCAGACCCTCGATGACAATGCCGATCTGCCGCTGCTGATCCTTGCGTTCTTGCACCAGGGCTTCCTGATAGTCCCGAGCCGCCGCTGACTTGAATGACGCCATCACACTGAGCCAGAGATCGATCATGTTATCCTGACAGCGATAGAACTGATGGGCGACAAAGGCGGCTGCATGGATGTGACGGTCGTTTCGCTTTCGGCGCTGCATCTGGAAGATTTCCGATCGCAGGACACTGCCAGCAAAATACCGGATACCGGCTGTGCCAAGGTCAAGTATTGAGAGAACAGCGTCCAGCCGATCATGCAATTCTGACAGGACCTCGAAATCGGCCACAGCCTCTTTAATTCTTGAGGGGCTGGTCGATTGCGACAGTTTCTTCAGAAGGGTCAGGCGATACCGGTTCTGATCGTCTGGAGCCGTGAACAGATCATCGAGCAAGTGCCGCGCTTCGGCGGGTAACTGACTGTCCATCAATGCAATCAGCTCTGCTTTGCGGTCATGCAGACCGGCGCGGATTAGATCATTCAGCCGATAGGCGGATGGCACCTGCACACGGTGCTGGATCAAGAAGTCCACGCAGCGATCAAAGATCAGACGCGGCTTGAGATGCATCCGTGCCATTGTCGCGATCTCGGTAGCGAGGGCATCACTCGCATTTTGATCAAACGGCACAAACCCATGGAAACCCAGAATTTGACGTTGGTGACGCAGGCGGGTTGTCTCCATATATTGGGTCGGATCAAAGGCGCTTTCGGGCAATTTCAACTGGTGTATTGCTGCTGCAATGTCACGGTCGCGAAAATCCTGAGGCTGATAAAACCGCTTTGTGGCTTTGAAATACCCACACATCAGCAGGAAGCCGATCTGACTATCAGGCGTGCGCAGGCCCTTTGCTATATCCATCAGCCCTTTGGGGAGAGTCAGGAACTGCTTGCGTTCCTTGTGATCAAACAAGGGTGGTTTATCAAAGGCGTCTTGTTCACTGGCGGTAAGAATCCGCATTCTGGCCATGGTCACTCCAAAAAATTGATGTTCTGAAAACCGTCGTTTTGGGAATGCCAACACATCAGAATGCAAAACGGGGTGAAAGCTACTCAATCATACACAGTTTCCTTGTTCTGAAACACGAATTCCTATACGGTTGCGTAAATAGGTTTTAAGTACAAATATCATGCTCATCGGATACGCCCGTGTCTCAACCATGGATCAGAACCCTGCTTTGCAGATGGATGCATTGCGGGCTGCGGGTTGTGAAAAAATCTACACAGAGAAAGCATCCGGCTCTCACAGGGAGCGTCCCCAACTCAAAGCAGCCCTCGAATATCTGAGGGAAGGCGACACTCTGGTTGTGTGGAAATTATCGCGCTTGGCGCGATCCCTAACGCAAGTCATCAAAACCGCCGCAGATATCGCGGAACGTGGCATCGCATTGAAAGTGCTTACCCAAAATATCGATACCAGCACACCTGAAGGGCGTTTATTCTTCCACATGACCGCCGCCTTTGATGAATTTCAAAGGGAACTGATTGTCGAAAACACCCGTGCCGGTCGTAAGGCCGCTGCAAAACGTGGGCGCCGGGGTGGACGGCCAAGGGCTATGAATGAGCAAGCCATCAAACATGCCGAGGCAATGCTCAAAGACACTGAAAACTACCCGTTCATCGGAGATGTAATTGATCAGCTCAAGATCGGACGAACAGCGTTCTATCGATACTTCCCAACAGATCGCATCAAACAGTTACGCGCAGAACATGCTGAAGCCCACCAAACGTAGGTTAAATCCTGTGGTGGGTTACGTACCTTTGTTGGGATAGACCCCAAGCGGCGCGCTCGGCGACGCAAGCTGATCCGCTTGGATGATCTGCGAACGCATGTCATCACTCAACTCAAACTC